>CABUCP010000092.1 GCA_902490055.1 uncultured Klebsiella sp.
ATCACCGTCTATGCGGAAAAGGAGGCCCAGCATATTCCGTGGAAAGCCGCGGGCGCCGAGGTGATTGTTGAATGTACCGGCTTCTATACGTCGGCTGAAAAATCGCAGGCGCATCTGACCGCCGGTGCGAAGAAAGTGCTGATTTCCGCCCCTGCCGGCGAGATGAAAACCATTGTTTACCACGTCAACGATGACACCATGAGCCCGGATGACACCATTATCTCCGTGGCCTCCTGCACCACCAACTGCCTCGCGCCGATGGCCAAAGTTCTGAACGACGCCTTCGGTATTACCGTCGGGACCATGACCACCATTCACGCCTATACCGGAACGCAGTCGCTGGTCGATGGCCCGCGCGGCAAGGACCTGCGCGCCTCTCGCGCGGCGGCGGAGAACATTATTCCACACACCACCGGCGCGGCTAAAGCCATCGGTCTGGTGATCCCGGAACTCAGCGGCAAACTGAAAGGCCACGCTCAACGCGTACCGACCAAAACCGGTTCGGTCACTGAACTGGTTTCAGTGCTGGGGAAAAAGGTCACCGCCGACGAGGTCAATCAGGCGATGAAAAATGCGGCGGCGAACAATGAATCCTTCGGCTATACCGAAGAAGAAATCGTCTCCTCCGATATCATCGGCAGCCATTTTGGTTCCATTTACGACGCAACGCAGCTGGAAATTATGGAGGCTGGCGGCGTGCAGTTGGTGAAAACCGTGGCCTGGTACGATAACGAGTACGGCTTTGTCACCCAGCTGGTTCGCGTGCTGGATAAATTCGCGCAATAAGCCGCAGCATAATGCGGATAGCCGCGGCTATCCGCATTCTTGCTATCCCAACGTCCTGGCGCGCAACGCCTCGCTCAGCAGGCTATCTTCACGTAGCTGCCTCCAGGCCTCACTGACCTGCGGCGGAAAATCAACATGGGCGATAAAGTCTTTCCCCTGTGGACCGTAACCCTGCGGAGTATCCTGCAGACGCGGCAGTTCGCCGAGCAGCAGCGCCAGATAGCGCCCTACCGGCCATAGTCCTGTCTGCTCGCCGCTGAATATAAGGCCATCTTCACTATTTTCCAGTTGCGGTGAACATCCCGGATAGCTCCACCACTGCGGCTGCGGCGTGACGCCCTGCCAGACGCGGGTAAACGTCGCCATACTTCGCCGCTGCATGGTTGGATCCTGGACGACCACGCCGCAGGTATGAACCAACCCGCGCTCTTCCAGCATTTCGCGAGTAAACCAGGCGTTCTCGCCGCAGTTGGTCGAGCGGTCTTCTATCACAATGCGTTCGCGCGGGATGTGCCAAAACCGTTCAGCGATATCGGCCAGAATATGCGACTCCGGGCGCCCGTCGACCTCGACAGCATGGTAACGTGGATGCTGGCCCACGGCGTCGTACAAAAAGGTCGTTGAATGGCCGACACCGCCGCTTATCAGCAGCGGAAGCTGTGCCTGCGCCGCCAGCCGACAAGCGGCGTCAATCGTCGGGATCACCGCGTTGCCCGCCAATACGACAATCTGCGGCTGCGCGTCCTGCGGTAAATCATCCTGCGCTAACCAGCCGCCAATCAAATTGGCCGCCGCTAAGGTCTCGCGCGAAAGCGCCGGAAAATATTCTGCCATATCCTTTCCTTCTTCTGTTCAGATCTATTCATGACCTGCTGCGCGACATCATAAACCGCAGCAAGAAGAAAAGGAAAACCCGGCAACCGCACGACGGCTACCGGGTTCACTCAGGCGCTGATGTTATCCAGCGCCAATTGCCCTTCTCGTTTCTGCTTCACTTTCCAGAAACACCACAGAGCGATAAACCACACCGGCGAGGCAATTAACGCCAGCAGCGTATCCGGGTCGAAAATCATAATGAAAATCGAGAAGGCGAAGAACAGCAGGCTCAGCCAGCACATCACCACCCCCGCCGGCATTTTGAATTTCGATTGCGCATGCAGATCCGGGCGTTTATGGCGATAGACCAGATAGGCCACGAGGATCATGCCCCAACTAAAGACCACCATAATCGCCGCCAGCGTCGAGACGATGGTGAACAGGGTCATCACGTTGGGCACCAGAAACAGCAGCAGCGTACCGCTCAACATGCAGAAGCAGGAGAACAGCAGGCTACGTACCGGAATGCGCGTGTTACGCGACAGAATGCGGAACTGCCAGTGCGCGTGTTTTTCCACCGACAGGCCGTAGAGCATACGGGTGCTGGAGTAAACGCCGCTGTTGGCCGAGGACATGGCTGAGGTTAAGGCAACAAAGTTAATTACCGCGGCGGCGGCCGGCAGCCCGGCTTTGGCGAACAGCGTCACAAACGGGCTGGCATCCGGCGACACGCCCGGCCAGGAGGCCACGGAGATAATCACCACCATCGACAGCAAATAGAAAATGATAATTCGCAGCGGCAGCGCGTTAATCGCCTTCGGCAAGATCCGTTGCGGATCGCGGGTTTCCGCGGTCATGGTGCCGAGCAGCTCAATCCCGGTAAAGGAGAAAATAGCTATCTGGAAACCGGCGAAAAAGCCGGTCACGCCGTGCGGCATAAAGGCCGTCGGGTCGGTGATATGGCCTAATGACGCCTTAACGCCATCGGGCGAGGTCCAGCCGATGGCGATCATCCACGCGCCGGTTAAGATAAGCGCAATAATGGTCACCACTTTGATCAGCGCAAACCAGAATTCGGCTTCGCCAAACATTTTTACCGAGAGCAGATTAAACAAGAACAGGATCCCAAGGGTGCTCAACGCAGGCATCCACGCCGACATTTCCGGGAACCAGTACTGCATATAGCTGCCGCAGACCACCACATCGGCGATACAGGTTACCACCCAGCTAAGCCAGTAGGTCCAGCCTAAGTAAAAACTAGCCTGTGGGCCAAGATAGTCGCCGACAAAATCAGCAAATGAACGGTAATCGAGGCGGGTCAGCAATAGCTCCCCCATCGCCCGCATCACCATATAGGTAAAGAAACCGACCAGTAGATAGATAAGCAGAATGGATGTTCCGGAGACGGCGATGTTTCTGCCCGCGCCCATAAACAGTCCGGTGCCGATAGCGCCGCCCAGCGCAATCATCTGAATGTGCCGGGCGCCAAGGCCGCGTTTGAGCTGCGACGGGCACTCCCCGTCGGCGGCAGGATGAACCTGCCCCTCGCGTTGATGTTCAGTCATGTCGATTCCTTCAAGCAGGCAAAGAAAGGCATGGCGCGGTAGCGGTCAGCAGCAGCCCGGCGCGTTGACCGGCGGCGACGCCCGCATTCGGAAACAGGATGTAGGGAGCGTCGGCGTTGACCACCCAGGTTTTCTGTGCCTGACGGGCAATTTCATATCCTGCCGGCAGCGCGGTGAAGTTTTCAATTTTTGGGTCGAGATTGAGGGTAAAACCGTTCTCGCTCTTGATGATGCTCTGCTGCACCGTAAAATATTCAACCGGCGCTTTGCTACGCGGCGGCATGATGCCGTCGGCGATCAGCGCGCCGATCGCCAGCTCGGCGGCCGCAAACAAGCGCAAATCATTTTCACCGAACGGCATTACTTTCCCCAGTTCCAGCGTGGCGCTTTGCGCGCCGAACTTCTCGCTGGTGAAATGAGTAAAGGTACCGCCCGGTTCGGTGTGGCGTACGATGGCATCCATCCCGCTGGCCTGCAATAGCTGATAAAAATCTGCACTGTAGTCGCCATCATGGGCCGGTAGCAGCGCAAACTGGCGATACTTCGAACCGCGAATCGCGGTATGCAGATCGAGATGTGTGCGGGCTACCTTGCCATATTCATCAGCGGTACGGAAGAAGGCCTGAACGGCCATCTCCAGTTCAAACGCGCGACGCGATTCGTTGCCCGGCGCCACCGCCAGGTGACGGCCGCCGAACAGTCGATTTAAATCATTGTGCAGATAGCGACGGCTGGCGCGAATGGCCGGCAGGTTGCCGAACACCACCAGCAGCGCGTGGGTCAGCGGTTGCTCCCCCTGGCTCAGCCCCTGCAGGATCTGCAGCAGCATTTCGATCGGCGCGGTTTCGTTGCCATGTACCCCGGCAGACACAATTGTCGCCTGCTGCCACGGCGTTGTCGGCAGCAGTTGCAGAATACCATCGCCTAACCAACTGGCTTCAATACCCGCCGGAAAGGGCCATGTCTGCAGTTTACAGTGCAATAAATCGTTAACGTTGTGTTCCATCCCCGGCCCCTTATCGCTGGAAGTCATAAATGGCGCCCAGATGCAGAATCTGCGTCAGCTCGTCCAGCGCCTGATAAACCTCGCGCAGCAGCTGCGGGTCGGCGAGATCGCTGGCGTGCAGGCGGTCGCGGTAGTGTTTTTCAACCCACGCGGTTAACTGTTGATAGCGTTCGTCGTTCATCAGGCTGTGAGCGTTGACCGCCGCGCGCTCGGCATCATTCAGCACCACGCGCAAGCGCAAACAGGCCGGGCCGCCGCCGTTACGCATGCTTTCACGCAGATCGAACGCCGCCACTTCATCGATAGGCGATGTACTATCGGCAGCGAGCGTGGAGAGATAGCGCCAGACGTTTTCACGCTGACGGCACTCTTCCGGCACCACGATCAGCATCTTGCCGTCGGCTTTACTTAGCAGTTGGCTGTTGAACAGATAAGAGGCCACCGCATCATCAAGGCTAACCTGCTCCTCCGGCACTTCTACGCTGGTAAACGGAATATTCAGGCTGGCGTTTCTCTCCTTCAGCGTCGCCAGAACTTCCTGCTGCTGCAGGAAGGCATGCTGATGATGGAACAGCACGTGGCGGTTGCTGACCGCGATAACATCATTGTGGAAGACACCATGGTCGATAGCCTGCGGGTTTTGCTGAGCGAATACGGTGTACTGCGGGTCGAGCTGATGCAGACGCGCCACCGCCTCGCTGGCCTCCAGCGTCTGACGCGCAGGATATTTTGCTGGCGCGATACCGCCGCTCGCCCGCTTGCCGTAGACGAAGAACTGCACGCCCTGGCGGTCATAGTTCGCGCAGAAACGGTTATGGTTCGCCGCCCCTTCATCTCCTAAATCGCCATGCTGCGGCAATGCCGCATGGTGCGCGAAGTAGCGCTCATCGGCGAAGGTTGCTCGCAGAATCGCCGAGGTGATCGGCGCCTCCTGCATCCGGTGCAGCTTGTTGTTGAGGTTCGCCACCGTAAAATGCACTTTACCATCGGCGCTATCGGCAGACGGCGACACGGTGGCGGCGTTGGCGGTCCACATTGAAGACGCAGAGCTGAAGGCGGAAAGCAGCTGCGGCGCCTCTTTGGCCGCACGTTGGATCACCTGCTCATCGCTGCCCTGAAAACCAAGGCTGTGCAGCATTGTCATATTTGGCCGCGGCTGCGGCGGTAAAATCCCCTGCACGAACCCGCGGTCAGCCAGGGTCTTCATTTTATACAGCCCCTGCAGCGCCGCCTTTTTCGGGTTCGATAAACCATCGCGGTTGTTTTGCGACGCCTCGTTGCCTACCGACAGCCCGGCATAGTGGTGCGTAGGCCCCACCAGGCCGTCAAAATTAGCTTCAAATCCAGACATAGCGTCCTCACATAATCGGTTATCAGAATGGCAGACCAGGCGACGTCGTCGCCGGAAGCGTCAGCGTTTCGCTGACCAGAGAGGCCATCGGCCAGGCGCAATAGTCAGCGGCATACCACGCGGAGGCGCGATGGTTGCCGGAGGCGCCCACGCCGCCAAACGGCGCTTTACTGGAGGCGCCGGTCAACGGCTTGTTCCAGTTGACGATCCCGGCGCGCGCTTCGTCGGCCAACCTGTCAAACAGCCCCGGGTCGGAGGAGATAAGACCGGTTGCCAGGCCGTAGCGGGTGTTATTGGCGATCGCGATCGCCTCAGCAAACTGGTCATAGCGAATCACCGTAAGCAGCGGACCGAAGTACTCTTCATCCGGTACTTCGATACCGGTGACATCGATAATTCCCGGCGTCAGCACGGTGGACTGAGGGTCCGGCTGGCTCATTCGCAGCAGCACTTTACCGCCCAGCGCTTCGAGTTTATCCTGCGCCGCCAGCATCCCCTGCGCGGCCGTCAGCGAAATCACGCCGCCCATAAACGGCTGCGGCTGCGCATCCCACTTGCCGGCGCGAATTTGGCCGCTGGCAGCAACCAGATTTTGCAGCAGCGCATCGCCCTCTTCACCGCGTTGAACCAGCAGACGACGCGCGCAGGTACAGCGTTGCCCGGCGGAGATAAAGGCCGATTGAATAATCACATTCAGCGCCGCTGCGCTATCGGCGACATCGGCGACAATCAGCGAGTTATTGCCGCCCATCTCCAATGCCAGCATCTTCTCCGGCTGGCCGCCAAGATAGCGGTGGAAATGGAACCCGGCGGCGGCGCTGCCGGTGAACAACACGCCGTCGATATCGTGGTTTTCCAGTAGCGCCTGACCGGTATCTTTCGCCCCCTGCACCAGGTTAATCACCCCATCAGGGATCCCGGCCTGTTGCCACAGCTGGACGGTTAACTCCGCCGTCGCCGGGGTCAGTTCGCTCGGTTTAAACACCACAGTGTTACCGGCGATCAGCGCCGGAATAATATGGCCGTTCGGCAAGTGCCCCGGGAAGTTGTAGGGGCCAAACACCGCCATCACACCGTGCGGCTTATGGCGCAGTAGCGCTTTACCGTCCGGCATGGCCGCTTCGCGATAACCGGTACGTTCGGCGTAAGCATCGATGGAGATCCCGGCCTTACCGATCATCGCCTGCACTTCGGTACGGGTTTCCCACAGCGGTTTACTGGTCTCGCGGGAAATTAATGTCGCCAACGCCTCTTTATTCTCTTCCAGCAGCGCGGCGAAACGCTGAACCACGGCGATACGTTCGTTTAGTGGTTGATGCGACCAGGCATAAAACGCCCGGCGCGCGGCGGCGCAGGCGGCCTGCACGTCAGCCGCGCCAGCGCTTTGCGCCTGCCATAACACGGACTGGTCTTCCGGGGCGAACTTGGTTAACGGCGCGCCGGCGCCCTGCTGCCACTTGCCTGCAATGAATTGTGCGTTTACCGCCATGATCTGTTTTCCTCTGGATTGAGCGTCACCGTGTATACCCGGTCGGTTTCATTCACCTGCAGGGCATCAAGCGCCTGGCGGTCGAGCGGGCCCGGCGTCTCTTGCGCGATAAGCACCGCGCGGAAATTATCAAACTGACCGTTGGCGACGATGGTCGGCGTCGCCTGCGGTGTCATCAACTGCAGCGCCGGCAGCGAATGGCTCTCTTTGATGGCGCGAATACTGTCGGTTTCCGCTTCCAGCACCGGGCCGGCGTCAAAGATGTCGACCGAGCCGCGCCAGCTAAAGCCTTCTTTTTCCAGAATCGCGCGGGCCGGCGACGTATTGGCATGCACCTGGCCTATCACCTCGCGGGCATCATCCGGCAGCAACGAAATATAAATCGGGTAAGCCGGCATCAGTTCGGCGATAAAGGTTTTCATTCCGGTGCCGGTCAGGCGATCGGCATCGGCGAAAGGAATGTCGAAAAAGTGATGCCCGAGCGCATCCCAGAACGGCGAGTTGCCCTGCTCGTCGCTGCGCCCGCGCAGTTCGGCGAACAGATGCGGCGAAAACCATTCACGGAACGCGGCGATAAAGACAAATCGCGCCTTGGAGAGCAACAGGCCGTTACGGTTCTTCTGATACTCAGGGTCAAGGAACAATGTGCAGAGTTCGCTGTGGCCGGTATGGTCGTAGCTAAGATTAAGCAACTCCTGATGCTTATAAACCCCCAGCTCTTTAGAGGCGCGTACCGTCTTCTGAATACGAAAATTGTAGAACGGTTCGTCAAGCCCTACCGCCACCTCAATGGCGCTCACGCCAACCACCCGGGCTAGCTCGGTGTCTTCAAGGACAAACAGGAACCCCTGCTCGCCGCGCGAGAGCTTACCGGCAAAGGTTTCCACGCTGCGTTTGATCCGTGCGGCGAGGCGCACGGCATCATTCGGCAAGGAGGTCATCCCCACGCCCGCCCGGGAGGCCAGGCGGACAATATCGTCGAGGTCGTTTTCCCGTACGGGACGAAATAACATCATAGGCCGTCTCCCGGATTAGCTGGTTAAGCGGGCGACGGCGCGCTCAAGGCGGACGAAGGCTTCATCAATATCCGCCAGCGGAATATTGAGCGCCGGGGCGAAACGCAATACATCCGGCCCGGCAATCAGCGCGATCAGCCCCTCTTCGGCCGCCAGATTGGTCAGCGTTTTGGCTTTGCCGCGCAGATGGCTGGCGAGCTCAGCGCCAATCAGCAGCCCCATTCCGCGCACGGCGCTAAAGACATCATATTTGGCGTTCAGCGCGTTGAGTTTGTCGACAATCAGGGCATGACGTTCACCCACGCCCGCCAGCAGCGCGCTATCCATCTGCTCTAAAACGCTATTAGCGACGGTTGCCGCCAGCGGGTTACCGCCGAAGGTTGTACCGTGGGTCCCCGGCTGGAACACCTGCGCCCAGGCTTCTTTCGCCAGCATCGCGCCAATCGGGAAACCGCCGCCCAGGCCTTTAGCGCTGGTAAGAATGTCCGGAACCACGTTGTAGTGCTGATAAGCGTATAGCTGACCGGTGCGCCCGGCGCCGGTCTGGACTTCGTCAAAAATCAGCGTCGCTTCATGCTGGTCGCACAGATCGCGTAAAGTCTGCAGGAACTGCGGTTCCGCCGGCACCACGCCGCCTTCACCGATAATCGGCTCAACGATGACGGCGCAGGTACGCGATGAAAATGCCGCTTTGACCGCGTCAATATCGTTATACGGCAGATGGGTGATGTCCTGCGGCAGCGGCGCGTAGTCGCTGGAGTATTTCGGCTGGCCGCCGACGGTCACGGTAAACAGAGTGCGGCCATGGAATGAGTTTTTGAAGGCGATGATTTCGCTCTTGTCGGCGCCGAACTTGTCGTGCGCATACTTACGCGCCAGCTTCAGCGCGGCTTCATTGGCCTCAGCGCCGGAGTTACAGAAGAAAATTTTATCGGCGAAGGTCGACTCCACCAGCGTTTTCGCCAGCTGCAGCACCGGTTCGTTGGTGTAGCCGTTGCCGATATGCCACAGGTTATCCAGCTGCGCTTTCAGCGCCTTAGCCAGCTGCGGGTTAGCATGACCCAATGCGTTAACGGCAATACCGCCGGCGACATCAATATACTC
>CABUCP010000093.1 GCA_902490055.1 uncultured Klebsiella sp.
TCATCTCTTCCGCAATACTCGCTAAAGGTCAATCTTAGGCGTTGCAAACACGCTATCTCAACGCGAGTTTCTGTTGATAATATTCTGCTAACGACATTCCTTTCACCTGCGGCGCCAGCCAGCTAAAGAAGGTTTCCAGATCGGCATATAAACGTTCTATATCCTGCTCATTTTTAAAGGTTGGGCTGCCGCCAGGCATATATTCGGAAGAGTGCAGCATATATTCCACATAATCATTGCCCTGCGCCAGCGTCTGCTGGACCACCATTTTCATGGTTTCCACATTGCCGCCCATCGGACGCAACCAGTGTACGGATGGCGAACGCACTTTACCGCGCAGGCGATCGTAACCCTGCTTCACGCTGTTCATCCATGCCGAATGCTTGTACTGAATGCTCATCGGCACTTCCAGCAGCGGGGAATGCCCTTCGCGGCTAATATCATTTTCATCAAGGAAATAGGCATGCTGCGGGAAGCGACGGTAATCGGTGCCGCCATCGCCCTGCGGCGCGCCCTTGGCGGTTTTCCAGTTCACCCGCGGCGTTACCGAACAATCCACCCGATATCCGTACTCCACCAGCAGACGCGCGTAGCGCTCGTCAAATGCCCAGCGCCCGGCGCGATGGCTGACCATTTTGGTCTGGAAGGTGTCTTCCAGCAGATGGGTCATATAATCGACTTTCTCACGCATAGCGGCATCGCTGTACTCAATGAGATAAGGCTTATGACGCCAGTCATCGACGGTCAGCGGATCGGTTGGCGGGCTATTCCAGGCGTGCAAATGCATGCCGATTTCCGCGGTACCGCGCGCAATCACATCTTTAGCAAATTCGATATAAAATGGGTCGATGGCCATTTCATAGTTGGTCAAATAGACCGGTTTGAAGCCATACTTTTCGCAAAGCTGCTGAAAACGCGGGAGATAGCGCGCATTCTCCGTAGTGATGCTGTCATGTTTTTGCCAGAGGTTGTCACCCTCTGTATCAATCGTGATGAGAAATGCGGGATTGTGCACGAAAACGTCCTCAGGCCATACGTATCGGCCCATGGTAGAGCAATACAACGCTTCTCTCAATCTACGTGATCCCCTAGAATCGGAACCCTTATCCTGGATGAAGAACAGAGTATGACGCCTGAAACCCTCTCCCCCGGCCAGCAGAACCCGGCGCGGATCCTGGTCATTAAGCTGCGCCACCATGGCGACATGCTGCTGATCACGCCGCTTATCCACGCTCTCAAACAGCAGTACCCCGCCGCGTGCGTCGATGTACTGCTCTATGCTGAGACCCGGGACATGCTGGCGGCGAATCCGGAGATTAACCAGATTTACGCGATCGATCGCAGCTGGAAAAAGCAGGGCAAGGGGCATCAACTCAAGATGCAATGGCAACTCATCCGTAGCCTGCGCCAGCAGCGCTACGACATGGTGCTCAACCTTGCCGACCAGTGGCCCAGCGCGATTATCAGCAAATTAACCGGCGCGCCGACGCGCATCGGTTTCGATTTTCCTAAGCGTCGCCACCCGTTCTGGCGCTACTGCCACAGCGCGCTGGCCTCTACGTCACAGCACAACCAGCTGCATACGGTGCAGCAGAATCTCTCGATCCTGGCGCCGCTGGGGCTTGAGGTAAACGATGCGCCGGCGCAAATGGGCTACAGCGAATCAGACTGGGCCGCCAGTCGCGCGCTGCTTCCGGACGGTTTCCAGGAAAACTATATTGTTATTCAACCAACCTCACGCTGGTTCTTTAAATGCTGGCGCGAAGATCGCATGAGCGCGTTGATTAACGCGCTGTCAGGGGAAGGTTATGCGGTGGTGCTCACCTCCGGCCCCGACGCAAAAGAGAAGCAGATGGTGGAAAACATTATCGCCGGCTGCCCGCAGGCGCGGCTGCACTCATTAGCCGGTCAGCTAACGCTTCGACAGCTGGCGGCGGTTATCGATCACGCCCGCCTGTTTATCGGCGTGGACTCCGTGCCAATGCATATGGCGGCGGCGCTGGGTACCCCGCTCGTGGCGCTGTTCGGCCCATCAAAGCTGACCTTCTGGCGGCCGTGGCAGGCAAAAGGCGAGGTGATCTGGGCCGGCGACTTTGGCCCACTGCCCGACCCAGACGAGATCAATACCAACACCGAAGAACGCTATCTTGATTTAATCCCGACCGGCGCGGTCATCGCGGCGGCGAAAAAGGTACTGGCATGAGCAAATTCAGGCTGGCCCTGGTGCGGCAAAAATATCGCCCGGACGGCGGCGCGGAACGCTTTGTCTCACGCGCGCTGGAAGCCCTCGACAGCAGTAATCTGGAACTGAACGTCATCACCCGCGAATGGCAGGGGCCGGTCAAACCGGACTGGAATATTCACATCTGCAACCCGCGCAAGTGGGGACGAATCAGCCGTGAACGCGGCTTTGCCAACGCCGCGCGCGCGCTCTGGCAAAGTGAATCATTCGACCTGGTGCAAAGCCATGAACGCATTCCCGGCTGCGACCTGTACCGCGCCGGCGATGGCGTTCATCGCCGCTGGCTGGAGCAGCGCTCGCGTATTTTACCCGCCTGGAAAAGCCGCCTGCTGTTTGCCGACCGCTACCACCGTTACGTGATGCAGGCGGAACGCGAAATGTATCAGGACGCCCATCTTCGCGGGGTAATTTGCAATGCGGAGATGATCAAGCAGGAAATCATCGAAGACTTCGGCCTGCCGGCGGACAAAATTCACGTCATCTATAACGCGATAGATAACCAGCGTTTCCTGCCGCCGAACGAAGAGACCTTTGCCGCATTACGCGCCAAATGGCAGTTGCCGCCGCAGGCAAGCTGCCTGATTTACGTTGGTTCCGGCTTTGAACGTAAAGGGCTGGATGCGGCAATTCGCGCCATTGCCCCCACTAACCGCTATCTGTTGGTGGTCGGTAAAGATAAAGAGCAGAGCCGCTATCAACAGCTGGCAAAATCGCTGAACTGTGAAAATCGCGTGCGCTTCTTCGGCATGCAGTCCGAAACGCTGCCGTTCTATCAGATGGCCGACGGGCTGCTGCTGCCGACGCTGTACGACCCGTTCCCTAACGTGATCCTCGAAGCAATGGCCTGCGGCCTACCGGTTATCACCACCACCGGCTGCGGCGGCGCGGAGTTTATCGTCGGGGGCAGTAACGGCTATGTCTGTGATGCGCTGGATATCGCCGCGTTACAGCAGGCGGTCATGGCGCTCCCCGCACGCGCGCTGGGTTCCGCTGAAGGCGCGCGCGCCCGTGAACGTATTATGGCCTGCACCAGCGAGCGACTGTCGACACAGCTGCTTTCTCTCTATCAGGATCTGGTGAAATAACCATGCGCATACTGTTTGTTATCGACGGCCTGCCGGGCGGCGGCGCGGAGAAGGTCGTGCTGACGCTAGCGGAACATTTTCTCAGCCAGGGCGAGCAGGTATCGCTGTTCTCGCTGCGCGACGTCTGCGATTATCCGCTGCCGAAAGGGCTCGATTATCAGGTGATCGCCGACCGCTGCCGTAAGCCGTGGCGTAAGCTGACTGAACTTTCCCGCCGCGCACGCCAGTTGGATAACGCGATTGCAAAAGCGGAACAGCAGGGTCGCTTCGATCTGGTGCTGTCGAATCTGCACAAAACCGATCGCATCGTCGCGCGCAGCCGGGCGTTGAACGGGCGCAACGTCTGGTTCTGTCTGCACGGCGTCTTCTCCACCTCTTACCTGGGCCACCGCAGCGGTTTTGACCGCTGGATGAAACAGCAAAAAATCAAGCGGGTATACCAAGGGCGCAACGTGGTTGCCGTCTCTGACGCGGTCGGTAAAGACCTGGTCGAACAGTTCGCACTGCGTCCGGCACAGCTTAAAACCATCTATAACCCGTTCGATATCGCCGCTATCCGCGCTGCGGCTGAGGCTCCGGCCGACACTCCGCATGGGGATTACATCATCCACGTTGGCCGCTTCCACCCGGGCAAACGCCATGACCGCCTGATTGAAGCCTACGCCCAAAGCGGCATCGACGCGCCGCTGGTGCTGCTCGGTCAAGGCAAACCGGAACAAGAGCAGCGGCTTCGCCAACTGGCACAGGATCTGCAGGTCGGCGACCGCGTGCTGTTTAAAGGCTTCCAGCAGAACCCATTACCGTGGATTAAACATGCGCGGATGCTGACGCTAAGCTCCGATAGCGAAGGGTTTGGCAACGTCATTGTTGAAGCATTACTGCTGAATACGCCGGTTGCCAGCACCCGCTGCCCAGGCGGGGTCAGCGAGATCCTGAGCGGCGAATTGTCCCGCGGTCTGGCCGACCTCAACAGTTCTGCGCTAGCCCAGACGATGCAAAGCATTTACCATAGCCCGCCGGCCATTGATTCCGCCGCGCTGGAAAAATTCAGCGTGGAGTCGATTTGCCAGCAGTACCGTCAGTTGCACAGCGCCTGACGTCGTTTTTTAACCAGGATCGAATGAGTTATGAGTCAAACGCCTTTATTGAGCATCGTGGCCGCCGTCTATAACGGTGAAAAATTCCTTGCGCAGTTCTTTGAATGCCTCGAGCAACAGCAGTTGGCCAGCTATGAGCTGATCCTGGTGAACGATGGTTCGACCGACGATAGCCTGGCGGTTATCGATCAGTGGAAGGACAGACTGCAGAACGTCATCGTGCTGGAGCAGGAAAATCAGGGTGTCTCAGTGGCGCGTAACACCGGCATGGCGGCGGCAACCGGCAAGTATCTCGCCTTCCCGGATATTGATGATAAATTCTACCCGGGCATGTACCGCACGCTGCTGGAGATGGCGGAAAACGGCAATCTTGACGTCGCCACCTGCAATGGCCGCTATGTTTACGAAAGCCGGGACGATATTCACCCCATTTTCCCGCCGGAACGTCTGCAATCCACCGGCGTTCTGCCGGGCCACGTCTGGCTGAAACAGGCGCTCGACTCGCGTAAATTCCTGCACGTGACCTGGCTGAACATCTATCGCCGGGATTTTATTAACCAGCACCATTTCCACTTTGAACCTGGCCTGCGCCATCAGGACATTCCCTGGACAACGGAAGCGCTGCTGGCCGCCGAGCGCGTGCAGTACACCAGCGAGCAGTTTTATGACTACTACATCCACTCGGAATCAGTGTCGCATAAGCCGGACAACGACGACACGCTGATGCGATCGGCGCGCCACTATATGAAGATTCTCGAGATGCTAAGCGCGATCAACCAGCGCTATCCGGATAAAGTACGCCATATCCCAGCCTGCCGCTGGCAGATAGCGAAAGAGGGTCTGGGAATTATTCACACCTTCGACTGCATGAAAGATGAGTCGAAAAAGCATATTATCATTAAAGAATTCTTCGAACGCGGCATCTGGCGCCTGATCTGGACCAACGCCTGCACGTTCCGTTTGCGCTGGCGTCTGGGACGCCGTTATTTGCGCATCAAGCGCTATCTCAACGCGGCATAGGTCGAAATCCCTCGGTTTCCGCCAAAGAGATAGCTTTACGCGGGTTAAATGCTTAGAATTTGCCCGCAAAAAACATAAAACGGATAAATAGTTTGGAATTGCTTTATACCACCCTACTCTACCTCATTCAGCCGCTGGTGTGGCTGCGACTGCTGCTACGCAGCCGTAAGGCCCCTGCCTACCGTAAACGCTGGGCTGAACGTTATGGCTTCTGTCAAAACAAGGTAGAGCCGGATGGCATTCTGCTGCACTCCGTCTCCGTCGGCGAAACGCTGGCGGCTATTCCGCTGGTGCGCGCCCTGCGCCATCGCTATCCGTCGTTACCGATCACCGTCACCACCATGACGCCGACCGGGTCGGAGCGTGCGATGTCCGCGTTCGGCAAAGATGTGCATCATGTTTATCTACCGTACGACCTGCCCTGCGCAATGAACCGTTTTCTCAATAGCGTGCAGCCCAAACTGGTCATCGTGATGGAAACCGAGCTGTGGCCGAACATGGTCGCGGCGCTGCACAAACGTAAAATTCCGCTGGTTATCGCCAACGCGCGCCTGTCAGAGCGCTCCGCCAAAGGCTATGCCAAACTAGGCGGCTTTATGCGCCGCCTGTTAAGCCGCATCACGCTTATCGCCGCGCAGAATGAAGAAGACGGCAACCGCTTCCTCGCCCTCGGCCTGAAACGCAACCAGTTAGCGGTCACCGGCAGTCTGAAATTCGATATCTCCGTCACTCCGGAACTGGCCGCACGCGCCGTTACCCTGCGCCGCCAGTGGGCGCCGCACCGTAAAGTGTGGATTGCCACCAGTACCCACGACGGCGAAGAACAAATTATCCTGCAGGCGCATAAAACGCTGCTGGAAACTTTCCCCGACCTGCTGCTGATCCTTGTGCCGCGCCATCCGGAACGCTTTGGCGACGCCCGCGAGATGGTGCAAAAGGCGGGAATGAGTTTCACCCTGCGCAGCACCGGCGAAATCCCGTCAAACAGCACCCAGGTGGTCATTGGCGATACCATGGGCGAACTGATGCTGCTATATGGCATTGCCGACCTCGCTTTCGTCGGCGGCAGTCTGGTGGAGCGTGGCGGGCATAACCCGCTCGAACCCGCCGCCCATGCCATTCCGGTGCTAATGGGGCCACATACCTTCAACTTCAAAGATATCTGCGCCAAGCTGCAGCAGGACGATGGCCTGATCACCGTAACCGATGCCGACTCACTGGTCAGAGAAGTCTCCACGCTGCTGACCGATGAAGACTACCGGCTGTGGTACGGTCGCCATGCGGTAGAAGTGCTGCATCAAAACCAGGGCGCGCTTTCACGCCTGCTACAGTTACTGCAACCTTATCTGCCACAGCGGAGCCACTAATGTCGACCCGACTGTCCGTCGTGATGATCGCCAAAAACGCGGCCGACCTGTTAGCCGATTGCCTGGCATCGGTGAACTGGGCGGATGAAGTGGTGGTACTGGACTCCGGCAGCACCGATAATACCGTCGAGCTAGCCCGCAGCCTCGGCGCGCAGGTCTATACCAATACCGACTGGCGGGGCTACGGCATCCAGCGCCAGCGTGCGCAGGATTACGCGAGCCACGACTGGGTATTAATGATTGATACCGACGAGCGCGTCACGCCGGAGCTAAAACAATCTATTCTCAAGGTACTGGACGCGCCGCAACGCGGCGTTATCTACAGTATTGCCCGGCGTAACTACTTCCTCGGGCGCTTTATGCGCCACAGCGGGTGGTATCCCGATCGGGTGATGCGCCTGTACGAACGCGCGCGTTACCGCTATAACGATAATCTGGTCCATGAATCTTTGGATAGCCTTGGCGCCGAAGTGGTACCGCTTAGCGGCGACCTGCTGCATCTGACCTGCCGCGACTTCTCCGGCTTCCAGCAGAAACAGTTGGCGTATGCCGCCGCCTGGGCGCTTGAGCGCCACCAGAAGGGCAAGAAGACCTCCCTGGCGGGTATTTTCAGCCATACGGTGGGCGCCTTCGTTAAAACGCTGCTGCTGCGCGGCGGCGTACTGGATGGAAAACAAGGTTGGCTGCTGGCGGTAGTCAATGCGCAATACACGTTTAATAAATACACCGAGCTGTGGGCGCTAAGCCGCGGCTACTCGGAGAAAGTGTAATTATGGGCACAAAAGCGATCTATCCGGGCACCTTCGACCCTATTACCAACGGCCATATCGATATCGTCACCCGCGCGGCGGGGATGTTTGATAAAGTCTTGCTGGCGATTGCCGCCAGTCCGAGCAAAAAACCGATGTTTAGCCTCGACGAGCGCATTGCGCTGGCGGAGCAGGCAACGGCGCATCTGGTCAACGTTGAGGTGATTGGCTTCAGCGATTTAATGGCCAATTTCGCCCGCGCGCAGCAGGCGAACATTTTGATTCGCGGCCTGCGGGCGGTGGCGGATTTTGAATATGAAATGCAGCTGGCGCACATGAACCGCCATCTGATGCCGACGCTGGAAAGCGTATTCCTGATGCCGTGCAAAGAGTGGTCATTTATCTCTTCCTCGCTGGTTAAGGAAGTGGCCCGCCACCAGGGCGATGTCTCGCACTTCCTGCCGGCTAACGTGCATCAGGCGCTATTGAATAAGCTGAAGTAGCATTTCCTTCCCCCCGCTCGCGCTATGCTTAGCGGGGCTACCAGCTTACCCGGCCGACCATCATCCCCAACCGTTCCCACTACTTCTGACACTGGCGGCAATAAAAGGTCGCGCGCTGGGCGTGCTTGCTGGCGATAATCGGCGTACCGCAGATCCGACACGGCTCGCCCTTGCGGCCATACACCTGCAGCTCCTGAGCGAAGTATCCCGGTTTACCGTCACTTTGCAAAAAGTCCTTCAGCGTCGTCCCACCCTGCTCAATCGAGCGTAATAGTACCAGCTTGATGGTCTTCACCAGCCGTTCGCACTCTTCGTAAGATAGCGACGAGGCCAGTCTGTCAGGATGGATCCCGGCGGAAAACAGCGACTCGCTGGCGTAGATATTCCCCACCCCGACCACCAGCTTGTTATCCATCAGCCAGGGTTTGATCGCGGTTTTCTTCTTCGCGCAGCGCTGCTGCAGATAGTCGGCGTTGAATTCGTCGCTCAACGGCTCCGGGCCGAGATGCGCCAGTGCCGGATGACCTTCCAGCGTTTTGGTCCATAGCCATGCGCCAAAACGACGGGGATCGGTATAGCGCAGTACTTTACCGTTACTCATCACCAGGTCGACGTGATCGTGTTTTTCCGCAGGCAGCTCGTCGCTGAGGATACGCAGACTACCGGACATGCCAAGATGGATGATAATCCAGCCGTGACGCAGCTCCAGCAGCAGGTATTTAGCGCGCCGGCGCACGCTAAGCACCGGCTCATCGCTCAGGCGATAAATCTCCTCAGACACCGGCCAGCGCAAACGCCCGTTGCGTACGACGGCATGCAGGATCGTTGCGCCCGCCAGATGCGGTTCAATACCGCGACGGCTGGTTTCAACTTCAGGTAATTCAGGCATTTTTTTCCTCTTAACCACGCAATTTCGGGTGACAGGGAGGCGGCGAGAAGAGAGGCCCGGGGGCTTAGTGAAGCAAGCGACCAGGCTGTACGTTTGCAGCCAACGCACCTGTAGCTCGAAGGATGAAGCATAAAACAAAAAACCCCGCCGAGGCGGGGTTTTAGTACAAGGAG
>CABUCP010000094.1 GCA_902490055.1 uncultured Klebsiella sp.
CAGGTCAGTGCTGTCATGGATGTCGAAGATCCAATCACCGTCGCTTACAACCTGGAAGTCTCTTCGCCTGGTCTCGATCGTCCGATGTTTACTGCTGAGCACTATCAACGTTTCACCGGTGAAGAGGTTTCGCTGGTGCTGCGCATGGCGGTACAGAACCGTCGTAAATGGCAGGGCGTTATCAAAGCGGTAGACGGTGAGATGATCACGGTAACCGTCGAAGGCAAAGATGAAGTGTTCGCGCTGAGTAACATCCAGAAGGCGAACCTGGTTCCCCACTTTTAACAGTCTGGATTGAGGTGAAAGGCCCCGATGAACAAAGAAATTTTGGCTGTTGTTGAAGCCGTTTCCAACGAAAAGGCGCTGCCGCGCGAGAAGATTTTCGAAGCGTTGGAAAGCGCTCTGGCAACGGCGACCAAGAAAAAATACGAACAAGAGATCGACGTTCGCGTAGAAATTGACCGTAAAAGCGGCGATTTCGACACCTTCCGTCGCTGGATGGTTGTTGAAGAAGTGACTCAGCCAACCCGCGAGATCACGCTGGAAGCCGCGCGTTACGAAGATGAAAGCATGAACGTCGGCGATTACGTAGAAGATCAGATCGAATCTGTGACCTTCGACCGTATCACCACGCAGACCGCTAAACAGGTTATCGTACAGAAAGTACGTGAAGCCGAGCGCGCGATGGTTGTCGATCAGTTCCGCGAGCACGAAGGTGAGATCATCACCGGCGTGGTGAAAAAAGTGAACCGCGACAACATCACTCTGGATCTGGGCAGCAATGCTGAAGCCGTGATCCTGCGTGAAGACATGCTGCCGCGTGAAAACTTCCGTCCGGGTGACCGCATTCGCGGCGTACTGTATGCAGTACGTCCGGAAGCGCGCGGCGCACAGCTGTTCGTTACCCGTTCCAAGCCGGAAATGCTGGTAGAACTGTTCCGCATTGAAGTGCCGGAAATTGGCGAAGAAGTGCTGGAAATCAAAGCCGCGGCCCGCGATCCGGGTTCTCGTGCGAAAATTGCCGTGAAAACCAACGACAAGCGTATCGACCCGGTTGGCGCTTGTGTCGGTATGCGCGGCGCGCGCGTTCAGGCGGTTTCTACCGAGCTTGGCGGCGAACGCATCGATATCGTCCTGTGGGATGATAACCCGGCGCAGTTCGTGATTAACGCTATGGCGCCGGCCGACGTCGCGTCCATCGTGGTGGATGAAGATAAACACACCATGGACATCGCGGTAGAAGCAGGCAACCTGGCGCAGGCGATCGGCCGTAACGGTCAGAACGTCCGCCTGGCATCGCAGCTCAGCGGCTGGGAACTCAACGTGATGACCGTTGATGACCTGCAGGCTAAGCACCAGGCCGAAGCCCATGCCGCTATCGATACCTTCACCAAATATCTCGATATTGATGAAGATTTCGCAACCGTACTGGTTGAAGAGGGCTTCTCCTCGCTGGAAGAACTGGCCTACGTGCCGATGAAAGAACTGCTGGAAATCGACGGCCTCGACGAGGATACCGTTGAAGCACTTCGTGAGCGTGCGAAAAACGCACTGACTACACTGGCGCTGGCTCAGGAAGAAAGCCTGGGAGACAACAAACCTGCCGACGATCTGCTGAATCTGGAAGGTTTGGACCGTGCTCTGGCGTTTAAGCTGGCTGCCCGTGGTGTTTGTACGCTGGAAGATCTCGCCGAGCAGGGCGTTGATGACCTGGCTGATATCGAAGGGATGACCGACGAGAAAGCTGGTGAACTCATCATGGCCGCGCGCAACATTTGTTGGTTCGGCGACGAAGCGTAATAAACTGTAGCAGGAAGGAACAGCATGACAGATGTGACTATTAAATCGCTGGCCTCAGAAATTCAGACCTCTGTGGATCGCCTGATACAGCAATTTGCTGACGCAGGCATTCGCAAATCGGCTGATGATTCTGTGACCGCGCAAGAAAAACAAACCTTGTTAACGCACCTGAACCGTGAACACGGTTCCGCGCCTGACAAGCTTACCCTGCAGCGTAAAACCCGCAGTACTCTGAGCGTTCAGGGGACTGGTGGTAAAAGTAAATCGGTGCAGATTGAAGTCCGCAAAACGCGTACCTTTGTAAAACGTGACCCGCAAGAAGCGGAACGTCTGGCTGAAGAAGAAGCGAAGCGCGAAGCGGAAGAACAAGCCCGTCGTGAGGCAGAAGATGCTGCCAAACGTGAGGCACAGGCAAAAGCTGAACGCGAGGCCGCAGAACAAGCTAAACGTGATAGCGCTGAAAAAGCGAAACGTGAAGCTGCGGAAAAAGACACAGTGAGCAATCAACAGACAGACGATATGACCAAAACCGCCCAGGCTGAAAAAGCCCGCCGCGAAGCTGAATCCGCGGAGCTGAAGCGTAAATCTGAAGAAGAAGCGCGTCGCAAGCTCGAAGAAGATGCCCGCCGCGTTGCTGAAGAAGCACGCCGTATGGCTGAAGAAAACGAAAAGAACGGCACTGTGAACGCAGAGCCGACCGAAGACACCAGCGACTACCACGTGACCACTTCTCAGCATGCTCGTCAGGCTGAAGATGAAAACGATCGTGAAAGCGAAGGTGGTCGTGGCCGCGGCCGTAACACCAAAACCGCGCGTCCGGCGAAAAAAGGCAACAAACACGCTGAATCCAAAGCTGACCGTGAAGAAGCCCGTGCGGCCGTTCGCGGCGGTAAAGGCGGCAAGCACCGTAAAGGTTCTACGCTGCAGCAGGGCTTCCAGAAGCCGGCTCAGGCCGTTAACCGTGATGTCGTGATCGGCGAAACCATCACCGTTGGCGAGCTGGCCAACAAGATGGCAGTCAAAGGCTCTCAGGTCATCAAAGCGATGATGAAACTGGGCGCGATGGCGACCATCAACCAGGTTATCGACCAGGAAACCGCACAGCTGGTTGCCGAAGAGATGGGCCACAAAGTTATCCTGCGTCGTGAAAACGAGCTGGAAGAAGCAGTAATGAGCGACCGTGACACCGGCGCTGCGGCTGAACCGCGCGCACCGGTAGTGACCATCATGGGTCACGTTGACCACGGTAAAACCTCGCTGCTGGACTACATTCGTTCTACTAAGGTTGCCTCCGGCGAAGCGGGTGGTATTACCCAGCACATCGGCGCATACCACGTAGAAACCGATAACGGCATGATCACCTTCCTGGATACCCCGGGCCACGCCGCGTTTACCTCCATGCGTGCTCGTGGCGCGCAGGCGACGGATATCGTTGTTCTGGTCGTTGCCGCGGACGATGGCGTGATGCCGCAGACCATCGAAGCAATCCAGCACGCCAAAGCGGCGCAGGTGCCGGTTGTTGTTGCGGTGAACAAGATCGATAAGCCGGAAGCGGATATGGATCGCGTGAAGAACGAACTCTCCCAGTACGGCGTTATGCCGGAAGAGTGGGGCGGTGAAGCGCAGTTCATCCCGGTATCCGCAAAAGTCGGTACCGGTATCGACGACCTGCTGAACGCCATCCTGCTGCAGGCTGAAGTTCTCGAGCTTAAAGCGGTACGTAACGGTATGGCGAGCGGCGCGGTAATTGAATCCTTCCTGGATAAAGGTCGTGGTCCGGTTGCTACCGTTCTGGTTCGCGAAGGTACTCTGCATAAAGGCGACATCGTGCTGTGCGGCTTCGAATACGGCCGTGTACGTGCGATGCGTGACGAACTGGGTCGTGAAGTTCTGGAAGCAGGTCCGTCCATTCCGGTGGAAATCCTCGGTCTGTCCGGCGTTCCGGCAGCGGGTGATGAAGTGACCGTGGTTCGTGACGAGAAAAAAGCGCGTGAAGTTGCGCTGTATCGTCAGGGCAAATTCCGTGAAGTTAAGCTGGCGCGTCAGCAGAAATCTAAACTGGAAAACATGTTCGCTAACATGGCCGAAGGCGAAGTTCACGAAGTGAACATCGTCCTGAAAGCGGACGTTCAGGGTTCTGTCGAAGCGATTTCCGATTCCTTACTGAAACTGTCTACTGACGAAGTTAAAGTGAAGATCATCGGTTCCGGCGTAGGTGGTATCACCGAAACCGACGCGACCCTGGCTGCAGCTTCCAACGCGATTCTGGTTGGCTTCAACGTGCGTGCCGATGCTTCTGCACGTAAAGTTATCGAAGCGGAAAGCCTGGATCTGCGTTACTACTCCGTCATCTATAACCTGATCGACGAAGTGAAAGCAGCGATGAGCGGCATGCTGTCTCCGGAACTGAAACAGCAGATCATTGGTCTGGCTGAAGTGCGTGATGTCTTCAAATCACCGAAATTCGGCGCTATCGCGGGCTGTATGGTTACCGAAGGTATCATCAAACGTCACAACCCAATCCGCGTACTGCGCGACAACGTGGTTATCTATGAAGGCGAGCTGGAATCCCTGCGCCGCTTCAAAGATGACGTTAACGAAGTCCGTAACGGCATGGAGTGTGGTATCGGCGTTAAGAACTACAATGACGTACGTACCGGCGATATGATCGAAGTCTTCGAAATTATCGAAATCAAGCGCTCTATCGAATAATCGACGCATTAGCGCAACGTAGGCCGGGAGCGAAGCGCCACCCGGCAAGAGATATCTAAAGGGGCTACGGCCCCTTTTTAGTCTGGAGAAGTAATATGGCGAAAGAATTTGGTCGCCCGCAGCGCGTCGCTCAGGAGTTGCAAAAAGAGATTGCCACTATCCTGCAGCGTGAAATCAAAGATCCGCGCCTGGGCATGATGACCACCGTATCCGGTGTTGAAGTCTCCCGCGATCTGGCGTATGCCAAAGTGTTCGTGACCTTCCTGAATGACAAAGATGAAGAGTCGATCAAAGCGGGCATTAAAGCCCTGCATGACGCTTCCGGTTTTATCCGCTCCCTGCTGGGGAAAGCGATGCGTCTGCGTATCGTGCCGGAACTGACATTCTTCTACGACAACTCGCTGGTTGAAGGGATGCGCATGTCCAACCTGGTCACCAGCGTGGTAAAACACGACGATGAACGTCGTGTGAACCCGGACGACAGCAAGGAGGACTGATGAGTCGTCCTCGTCGTCGCGGCCGTGACGTGCACGGCGTATTGTTGCTGGATAAGCCTCAGGGCGCTTCCAGCAATGATGTGCTGCAAAAAGTAAAACGTATTTATAACGCCAACCGCGCCGGGCATACCGGCGCGCTGGATCCGCTGGCGACCGGCATGCTGCCTATCTGCCTTGGCGAAGCGACCAAGTTTTCCCAGTATCTGCTGGACTCCGATAAACGCTATCGCGTGATCGCTAAACTTGGTCAGCGCACGGATACCTCCGATGCCGATGGCCAGGTGGTGGAAGAGCGCCCGCTGACGTTTAACGACGAACAGCTGGCGGCGGCGCTGGATAGCTTCCGCGGCGAGACGCAGCAGGTGCCGTCGATGTACTCGGCGCTGAAGTATCAGGGCAAAAAGCTGTACGAATATGCTCGTCAGGGCATTGACGTGCCGCGCGAAGCCCGGCCGATAACGGTCTACGAACTGCTGTTTATTCGCCATGAGGGCGATGAGCTGGAGCTTGAGATCCACTGCTCTAAAGGCACCTATATTCGGACGATCATCGACGATTTAGGTGAGAAACTCGGCTGCGGCGCGCACGTGATTTTCCTGCGTCGCCTGGCGGTAAGCAAATATCCGGTTGAGCGGATGGTGACCCTTGAGCAACTGCAGGCGCTGGTCGAACAGGCGGCGGCGCAGGATATTCCTGCTGCTCAACTGCTTGACCCGCTGCTGATGCCGATGGACAGCCCGGCTTCGGATTATCCGCTGGTTAATATTCCAGAAACTTCCGCGGTCTATTTTAAGAACGGTAACCCGGTACGTCAGTCAGGCGCGCCGCTTAACGGGCTGGTGCGGGTGATGGAAACCGAGTCCGGGAAGTTTCTCGGTATGGGCGAGATTGATGATGAAGGCCGCGTCGCGCCTCGTCGTCTGGTGGTTGAATACCCGGCGTAAGCGCTTTTCTTGCGATAAAAGCCTGCTACGAGTAGAATATCGCCGCTTAACGTCCGTCAAAGTGTTTTAACATTTTCGGGCGTTGCATCAGGGGTTGCTGAATTAGAGATCGGCACCCTTTCTTTACTTTTAATTTTGGAGTTTGAAAATGTCTCTAAGCGTTGAAGCTAAAGCTAAAATCGTTTCTGAGTTCGGTCGTGGCGAAAACGACAGCGGTTCTACCGAAGTTCAGGTTGCACTGCTGACTGCACAGATCAACCACCTGCAGGGCCACTTTGCAGAGCACAAAAAAGATCACCACAGCCGTCGTGGTCTGCTGCGCATGGTTTCTCAGCGTCGTAAACTGCTCGACTACCTGAAACGTAAAGATGTTGCACGTTACTCTTCGCTGATCGAGCGTCTGGGTCTGCGTCGCTAATTCTGCGAGTTTCAGAAAAAGGGGCCTCACGGCCCCTTTTTTCGACCAGGCGGCAGCAATTCATTAAAAACTCATGTATTGTTGCTATTAATGATCTTCGTGCAGAGGTTCGCGCGGCTAATGAGAGGCTTCATCCGCAGGGGCGGGTAAAGGTTGTCATTAGTCGCGAGGATGCAGAAGATCGGGTCAATAGACGCGGTATCGTGGATACGGCGTCATTTATAGATAAAAGGATAGAATTTTGCTTAATCCGATCGTTCGTAAATTCCAGTACGGCCAACACACCGTGACACTGGAAACCGGCATGATGGCGCGCCAGGCAACGGCCGCTGTGATGGTTAGCATGGATGACACTGCGGTATTCGTTACCGTTGTTGGTCAGAAAAAAGCGAAGCCAGGCCAGGATTTCTTCCCGCTGACCGTTAACTACCAGGAGCGTACCTACGCTGCCGGTAAAATCCCGGGTGGTTTCTTCCGTCGTGAAGGCCGTCCGAGCGAAGGCGAAACCCTGATCGCGCGTCTGATTGACCGCCCGGTTCGCCCGCTGTTCCCGGAAGGCTTTGTTAACGAAGTTCAGGTTATCGCCACCGTGGTTTCCGTTAACCCGCAGGTTAACCCGGATATCGTCGCGATGATCGGCGCCTCCGCCGCGCTGTCCCTGTCCGGCATTCCGTTCAACGGCCCAATCGGCGCCGCTCGCGTTGGTTATATCAACGACCAGTACGTTCTGAACCCGACCCAGGAAGAGCTGAAGTCCAGCAAACTGGACCTGGTTGTCGCCGGTACTGAAGCTGCCGTGCTGATGGTTGAATCCGAAGCTGAACTGCTGAGCGAAGACCAGATGCTGGGCGCGGTGGTCTTTGGCCACGAGCAGCAGCAGATTGTTATCCAGACCATCAACGATCTGGTGAAAGAAGCCGGTAAACCGCGTTGGGACTGGCAGCCGGAAGTGGTTGACGCAGCTCTGAACGCACGCGTTGCCGCGCTGGCTGAATCTCGCCTGAGCGATGCTTACCGTATCACCGACAAACAAGAGCGTTACGCTCAGGTTGACGTGATCAAATCTGAAACCATCGCTACGCTGGTTGCCGAAGATGAAACCCTGGACGCGAACGAACTGGGTGAAATCCTGCACGCTATTGAGAAAAACGTTGTTCGTAGCCGCGTACTGGCAGGCGAGCCGCGTATCGATGGTCGCGAAAAAGACATGATTCGTGGTCTGGACGTTCGTACCGGCGTACTGCCGCGTACTCACGGTTCCGCACTGTTTACCCGTGGCGAAACTCAGGCGCTGGTTACCGCGACCCTGGGTACCGCACGCGACGCGCAGAACATCGACGAACTGATGGGCGAGCGCACGGATTCCTTCCTGTTCCACTACAACTTCCCTCCGTACTCCGTAGGCGAAACTGGCATGGTAGGTTCTCCGAAGCGTCGTGAAATCGGTCACGGTCGTCTGGCTAAACGCGGCGTACTGGCCGTGATGCCGACTATCGACGAATTCCCGTACACCGTTCGTGTGGTTTCTGAAATCACCGAATCTAATGGTTCTTCTTCTATGGCTTCCGTCTGCGGCGCATCTCTGGCGCTGATGGATGCGGGTGTACCGGTGAAAGCCGCCGTTGCGGGTATCGCAATGGGCCTGGTGAAAGAAGGCGACAACTTCGTCGTTCTGTCCGACATTCTGGGTGACGAAGACCACCTCGGCGATATGGACTTCAAAGTTGCGGGTTCCCGCGACGGTATCTCTGCGCTGCAGATGGATATCAAAATTGAAGGTATCACCAAAGAAATCATGCAGGTTGCTCTGAACCAGGCTAAAGGTGCGCGTCTGCACATCCTGGGCGTGATGGAACAGGCGATCAACGCGCCGCGCGGCGACATCTCTGAATTCGCACCGCGTATCCACACTATCAAGATCAATCCGGACAAGATCAAAGACGTTATCGGTAAAGGCGGTTCTGTTATCCGTGCCCTGACCGAAGAAACCGGCACCACCATCGAAATCGAAGATGACGGTACCGTGAAGATCGCAGCGACCGACGGCGACAAAGCGCAGCACGCTATCCGTCGTATCGAAGAGATCACCGCGGAGATCGAAGTTGGCCGTATCTACAATGGTAAAGTGACCCGTATCGTTGACTTTGGCGCATTCGTTGCCATCGGCGGCGGTAAAGAAGGTCTGGTTCACATCTCTCAGATCGCCGACAAGCGCGTTGAGAAAGTGACCGATTACCTGCAGATGGGCCAGGAAGTACCGGTTAAGGTTCTGGAAGTTGACCGTCAGGGCCGCGTCCGTCTGAGCATTAAAGAAGCGACTGAGCAGACTCAGCCTGCCGCTGCGCCGGAAGCGCCGGCCGCAGAGCAGGGCGAGTAAGGTTGCCGATTGCCCTCCGCTTTGCGGAGGGCCTATTCCGGGCAGGATGCCTTTTGCAGCCGGGGAACTGGACGTTCATCCAATCGTTGTCTTCGGGAGTGGGAAATGAAGCCTTTTCTGCGCTGGTGTTTCGTGGCGACAGCTCTCACGCTGGCAGGATGCAGCAACTCTGCCTGGCGTAAGGACGCCGTCCTCGCGGTACCATTGCAACCGACTTTGCAGCAAGAAGTGATTCTGGCGCGCATGGAACAAATTCTTGCCAGTCGGGCTTTAACCGATGACGAACGCGCACAGCTTTTATATGAGCGCGGAGTATTGTATGATAGTCTCGGTCTG
>CABUCP010000095.1 GCA_902490055.1 uncultured Klebsiella sp.
GGGAATGTTTTTATTCATCGAGGTACAGCGATTGATAATATGTTGATGGTTATAAATAAAGGTGCTTATTTATCTGCTTCTGAGTCTATCCCCATCACAGCTAAATATTATGTTTTTGATCCAGATAAAGTAAAAAATGGGCGTGTTAGCTCGAAAGCAAGAATCATGGTCTCCTACGATTAACTATCCTATTGTTCATCATAAGATGGTGGCGTCCGCTGCTTTTTATTAAACCCCGCACGCCGGGAAGATGGCGTGCGGGGCGTATGGCCTATGCCGTCGCCGCGGGTTCGCGCCGCGACTGCGGTTGGCGAATACTCATCAGAGCGAACAGCGCCAGTAGGGCGAAGGTCAGGAGCATCAGCGCAATCGGCACGTAGCTATCCCAGGTCATTAAGAACGCCACCGCCAGCATCGGACTGATGCCGCCGGAAATCACCGCGCCAATCTCATGCCCCAGCGCCAGCCCGGTATAGCGTACCTCCACTGGAAACAGATCGACCATCATGCACGGTTGGGCGGCGATCATCGCGCCGTGACACACCGGCAGCGCCAGCAGCATGGCGAGCAGGATTGCCGGGAAGGTGTGCATCTGCAGCAGCCAGAAGAACGGGAAGGCGACCAGCGCCATGCCGATCACCCCAAGATAGTAAACCTGCTTGCGGCCAATACGGTCGGATAGCCAGCCCCAGCCGAGGATGGTGGCGATCTCCACCGCCATCGCGATAGTTACCGCCGCAATGACGTCGCGGGTATCGATGCCGAGATGCTTGCAGTACACCACTGAAAAGGTGAAAAAAATATACACCGCGCCGTTTTCCGCCAGCCGCAGGCCGATCGCCTGTAAGATCGCGCGCGGATAGTTTTTGCAGGCGCTGAGCACCGGCAAATGATGCTCTTCCTGATGTCCTTCGTTCTGCGTTTTACGCGCGACGAATTCGGCGTTCTCCTGAATATTGCGCCGGATATAGACGCCGACCAGGAAGATAAACAGGCTGAGCAGGAACGGTATACGCCACGCCCACGCCAACACATCCTCCTGCGGCAGCAGCTGCACCAGATAAAACGCCAGCGACGAGAGCACGAATCCGCCGGAGACGCCAACCTGGCTCCAGGCGGTGTAGTAGCCCTTTTGACTTTCCGGCGCGTTCTCGCTGAGCATCAGCACACCGCCGCCCCATTCGCCGCCGGAGGCGACGCCCTGCACAAAACGTAGGGTAATTAAGGCAATCGGCGCAAGGACGCCGATATGCGCGTAGGTCGGCAACAGACCAATCAGGAAGGTACTGGCGCCCATCAGCGTCAGGGTGATGATAAGCGTCATTTTGCGGCTGTATTTATCACCGAGATGGCCAAATATCACGCCGCCGAGCGGGCGGGCGACAAAGCCAATGGCGAAGCCGGAAAAGGCGAGAAACGATCCCAGCAGCGGATCGTCGCTGGCCGGGAAGAACAGCGGGCCAAAGACCAGCGCCGCCGCGGTGCCATAGAGAAAAAAATCGTACCATTCCAGCGAGTTGCCGAGGAAAGAGCCGATGATTAATTTACGCATTGATTGCGCAGGGGGGACCGTCGTACCGCTCGCAGCTCCAGACATAATATGAACTCCAGTGCAGGTGAATCAGGCGGCGCCATCTGGCGCCGGGCGATGTGTCGGCAGGGTTTTTATTGTTATGGCGAGTCTTAACGGCAGGATTCCGTGCTAAGGGTGTGGAACTGGCGATTAAACCAGACCAGCCCGTCGCTAGGGTTGCCGAAACGGATCTGTTTAACTTCGCAGTAAAACACGCTGTGGCTGCCCACTTCGTGGCTGGCCGAGATAGTGCAGTCGCAGTTGGCGACGGCGGAAGCCAGCACCGGCGAGCCGGTATTCAGCGTTAGCCATTCATCGTGCAGGAAGCGTTCTTCCGAACGGATCTGCCCGTTAGCAAAAACGCCGGAAAGCTGCTGATGCTGGCCGGACAGTACGTTAACGCACAGCACGCCGTTATGCTGGAATTTGCCGTGGGCGAATGACGAACGATTCATGCAGACCAGCAGCGTCGGCGGCGAGTCGGTGACGCTGCACACCGCCGAGGCGGTAAAGCCGAAGCGTCCCGCCGGGCCATCGGTAGTAATGATGGTGATTGCGCTGCCTAACTGCGCCATGGCATTACGAAAATCAGAGGTCAGGTTCATAGCAATACCCGTTATTTCAGTTTGACGTATTCGAAGCCTTCGATGACCAGTCGGGGGGTTTTAGCCCGCGAACAGCACAGCAGGATCTGGTCGTTATCTTCGCGTTCTTCTTCGGTTAAATACTCATCGCGGTGGTCCGGCACGCCGCTGCAGACGTTGGCGAGACAGGTTCCGCACACGCCTTGCTCACAGGAGACCTTGACCTTGATACCGGCCTTTTGCAGCGCGGCGACAATAGTCTCGTTTTCGCCGACGGCGACGGTAAGACCGAGTTCCGGTACCTCGACGTCAAAACCGTTGCCGCTGGTTTCTAGCTCGCGGTTGAAATACTCCTGATGCAGACGCTCAGCGGCAAAGCCGCACCCCTGGGCTGTTTCGTTGATCCACGCCATAAAGCCTTCCGGGCCGCAGACGTACAGATGCCCGTTAGCGGCATGCGGCGCCAGGAGTTCCTGAGGACGGATTTTGCAGCCTTCGTCGCTGATATGCAGCTGAACGTGCGCGCTAAAGTGACAATCCGCCAGCTCGGCCAGGAAGGCCATTGCGTCGCGGCTGTGGCCGCAATAGTGCACTTCGAAGGATTTTCCGGCGCGAAACAGCGTATCGGCCATCGCCAGCATCGGCGTAATGCCAATGCCGCCGCCGATAAGCAGGCTGTGGCTGGCGGACATATCCAGCGCGAACAGGTTGCGCGGCGCGCTAATCTGCACGTCGTCGCCGGGTTGCAAAGCGTGCGCCGCCAGTGAACCGCCGCGCGAGGCACGATCTTTAAGGATCCCCAGCCGATAGCTCAGCGGATGATGGGCGCTGCCGCACAGTGAATACTGGCGCACGATGCCATCGCCGAGATACAGATCGATATGCGCGCCGGCGCTAAATGGCGGTAGGGGAGCGCCGTCCGCCGAGGCCAGCGTCAGGACCACCACCTCGGCTCCCTGAATTTCGCGTTCTGTGACGCGTACGGTTAATGTTTCAGCCATCGTTGTTCTCCGCCCGCGAAGGGCTTAACGCATATAAATGCCGCCGTTGATGTCCCAGGTCGCTCCGGTAATAAAAGTGGCGGAAGGCGCCGCCAGCAGTTCGACCGCCCGGGCGACCAGCAGCGGATCGCCAAGCCGCTTCATCGGGATCATCTCCAACAGCGCCGGCATTTTCTCTTCCGGTACCGCCGCGCGGACGGAAGGAAGATCCAACGGGCCCGGCGCAATGGCGTTGACGCTGACTCCGGCGGCGCTCAGAGCGCGGGCGAACACTTTTGTCAGGGTAATAATGCCGCCCTTAGAGGCCGCATAATGAGCGCCAGAGGCGGTGCCGCCGTTTTGTCCGGCCAGCGACGCGAGGTTGATAATGCTGCCCTGCTGGCGTTCGCTGAAATAGCGGCCGATGGTCTGGCAGCCGACGAAGGTGCCGCGCAGATTGGTGCTGGTGACGCGATCGAATTCCTCAACCGCGATCTCCATGATCGGCGTGGTCAGGGTCAATGCGGCGTTGTTAACCAGCACATCGAGCTCGCCGAAGCGGGCGCGGCTCTGCGCCAGCGCATCGCTGAACTGCTGCGGCTCGCGGATATCCAGCGCCAGCGGTAGCAGGCGCTCCAGGTCGGCGTCGATCTCCTGCGCGCTACGGGTCGCGGCATCGAGGTTAAGATCGGCCATCACCACCTGATAGCCCTGCTGCCAGAGATGGCGGCTGATAACCAGTCCAAGACCGTTGGCCGCGCCGGTAATAAGTACGCTACGTTTCATAAAAGCCTCACAGGATGTAGCCGACGCTATGCAGGTAATCGTCGCCGTTAATCAGGCGCACCACTTTTTGTACGATGCGGAAACTGTCGCCCTCCGGCGCCAGGGTCCAGGTGACGTCGGCGGCGTAATGCTGTTCATTGCCCTTACGGTATTCATAAAGGAACTGAGCGCAGCGCACTTCGACGCTGTCGTCGCTGGCGCTGAGCAGGCGATAACGGCCGCTCATGCGGATGGTGCGCGCGCGCGGGGTGGTGGAGATCGACTCGCCGCTATATAGCCGGTTCACGCGTTTTTCCCGCATCTCGTGGTTGTCATAGGCGTAGTTGAGCGCGTTGGCAAAATCGGTGGTCTGCTGGTCGATAGGAATGATGTACATCCCTTCGGTGCGCCACAGCGCCAGCCATTGGCGAAATTCGCCCTGATCGAGTAGGTCCGCTTCCAGATTAATAAACTGGATGGCGGCGTTTAAGGTGTTTGATACGTTCATTTGTGCTCCCGGCGGTCAGCGGTCATGTACTTTTTCCATTGTTGGTAAGCGGCGCGCATGCCGGTTTCGGCGCTGACGTCGCTGCGCAGGCCATCGGCGGTGCGGCTCTCGCCGGGCAGGCCACGGTTAAGCATGATCCACAGATCGTTACCCGCACCGCCGCCGCGCTGTACGCGCTCCCAGGCTTCGGAATCATCGGGAGTACCGAAGCCCATCGGCCCCTGGAAATGTTCGTGCAGCCGCAGCCGCGCCTGGTTGGCGACCGCCGGGCCATCTTTCATCGTCAGTACCACGTGATGGATTTCGGTCTCGTTGACCGCCACCGGCTGCAGCACGCGGAAGAAGGCCATGGAGCAAGCGACGTTAGGGAACAGGTTAAGGTTAAAACCGCTGCCGCCGACCGCGCGGACGATGCGCCGGACCTGCTGCTCGTCGTGGCCTTCATCGCGCAGGGCCTGAGCCAGCTCGATGAAACGCTCCGGAATCGGCGCATCGAGATTGGCTTCGAGATCGATAAGTTCGGGGATCATTACCATCACGCTGTGGCCGTTGCCGAGGTCTTCGACAAAGCCTTTTCCGTCGACAAAGTTGAGCATCTCTTCGGTCTGCTTATCCACCGAGCTTAAAAACGACTTATGCACGATCGGGAAGTGATAGCCGTCGGTGGTGTTTTCCAACTGGATTTTCCAGTTGCCGGGGAAACGGAAGCGGTGCGCGGTCGTGGCCTGCAGCGCATAGCCGGCGCCCTGTTTCATAAACAGATCCATCCATTTCATCGCCGGGCCGAGGAAATCGGTTAGCGGTTCGATATCGTGGTTGAAGGAGGCGAAAATCATCCCGGCGTAGCTTTCGACGCGCAGGCGCACCATGCCAAGCTCGGATTTATCCAGCGTATCGCCGTAGCTCTCCGGATGCGGCACCCCGCGCAGCGCGCCGTCGAGGCCGTAGCCCCAGCCGTGATATGGGCAGGTGAAGCCGTTGGTTTTGCCGCTGCGATGTTCGCAAACGGTAGCGGCGCGGTGGCGGCAGCGGTTGAGCAGCACGTTGATATTGCCCTTGCGATCGCGAACCACGATTACCGGCTGGGTACCCACCATCGACGATTTATAGCTGCCGGCGTCAGGGATTTCGCTTTCGTGCGCGACCCACACCCAGGTGTGGTTAAAAATCTTGTCGATTTCGAGGTCAAAAATTTCCCCGGAAGTATAAAGACAGGTATGAACCCGATCGCTTTGCACCAGCGCTGCCAGCGATTCCGCGGTATGGTGGGTTTCGATATTTTTTACCGGAATACATTCAGACATCGTCACTCTCCACATATCTCTTTTAATTACCATCAGGCACCGGTAAATCGGCAAGCGAATGCCAGTCATCTACCGGGCGGCTAAATAAATTACGGGTAGTAAAATGATGAATTAACCACCGATGGTCTTGTTTTATAAATTCAATAATTAATTCGGCGCTATTTAAATGCGAACCACCGCGGCGAAACGTCGATGCTTGCAGCATTTTCCAGCGGCCAACCGCTTGGTTATTTTCACCAACGCTAATATGTTCCGCCGTTAAATAATGTACGTTGATGGCGAAGTGCGACGGTTCGCTAATATAAGCGGCCATCATCGCGACGATGGCTTCTCTGCCGTCATAGCGCCCAAGCTTATGTTGATATAATTCACCGATACCTTGCCAAATAGCCGTTTCGCTAAATAGCTCGCCGATTTGCCGGGCGGTATCCGGCTGGGTTAAATCATCGCAGAGGTGCATATATTGGCTCATGGCGTTACGGATCTGCACCACGGCTTCCAGTTTTTCCAGGCGCTGCAGCAGCGTTTCTTCGCGCATACATCAGGCCTGAATAATCAGTTCGCGGCCGGTACGCGCTTCCACCTTGCAGTACTTCCACAGGCGGTCCGGCCCGGCGCCGACCTGTACGCTGCGGAACAGGTTACAGGCGGCGGTAACCGCGTCGAAATCGCGTGCGTCGGCCAGTACGTAGGTGGTCCACGGCCAGGAAGTCGACGGGCCGACCATTACCCGGTCATCATCCATGTTGCCGATAACGCGGATGCCGTCGGTATTCTCGATGCCTTTCATCATTTCGCCGAAGGCGGCCCAGACCTGTTTGCCGACATCCGGCGTCGCGTCGAAAAAGTTTTGATTAACGCCAATACAGAAGAGTACGCGGATCATAAATTGCTCCTTGTGTTGTTATAAATAGCCGGGCTGCGGCGGATGGCCGAAGAACATATTGCCGGCGTTGATGTAGGTCAGTTCGCCCATAAAGGCATGTTGTGTAATCACCATCGAGTCGCGGGCGTAGCGCTGCAGCGGGCTGCGCATCGAAATGCCCGGCATCCCGGCAAGCTTTAGCGCGCGGGTGGTGACTGATGAAGAGACGCGGGTGACGTGGGTGGACGACAAACGCAGGGCATTGATCATCTCTTCATTCGGCTCGTCGCCGCGCAGAATTGCCTGCCAGACATCGTCGATGGCGTCATAGAACCAGCAGCGCGCCGAACGCAGCTCGGCTTCGCAATGGGCGATTTCCATCTGCGCGAACTGGCGATCCGCGAGGCACGGCGCGCCGGTCACCGAACTTTGGCGTTCGGCGATGGCGTAGATCTCCGAGAGCGCGGCGCGGGCGATGCCCAGCGCGACCACCGACAGTACCTGGGTGGCTAGCGACAGTACCGGATAGCGGTATAAAGGGCCGTCAAGATTCAGATCGCCGCCGCGAATAAAGGTCCACTCCTGCGGAACAAAGGCATCATTCAGCACCACGTCATGGCTGCCGGTGCCGGACAGGCCGACGGTATTCCAGACCGGGTCGATAGTGAACTTGCTGGCGGGCAGCACCGCGATACGCGGCAGCGGACGGGCGGAGCCGTCATCCGGAATGATACCGACGCCGATGAGCTCGGCGCCGCTGCAGCCGCTGGCAAAGCTCCAGCGCCCGCTGACGCGGTAGCCGCCGTCCTGGGCCGCCGCTTTCTGCGGCGGAAAGATACCGCCGGCAAAGACGATATCCGGGCCGTGGCGGTACAGTTCGTCGAGCGTTGTCAGCGGCAGGCCGCCAAGATAAAACGGATTCATGCCGAAGCTGGCCACCCAGCCGGCGGAGCCGTCGGCGGTGGAGAGGGATTCGACGAGCTGACAAAATTCCGCTGGCGAGATTTCATCGCCGCCGTAGCGTTTGGGCACCAGCGCGCGGTAGACGCCAATCTTTTTAAAACGCGAAATAATATCCGCAGAGATATATTTCTGCTGCTCGAACTCCTCGCTGCGCTTTTTAATCTCGGCGAGTAATTCAGCAAATTCAGATGTAGTGGCGTGCAGCGTCTTTTCCGCACGCGAAGTTGCAGAGGGGTTTAACATGCGATTTAGCCTCTTCCAGTTAATGAAAGTACGGTTTTATTATTTTAATTTTCCCAGCAAATACTCAGCGTAATTAAGTAAATCGAACTCTTTATTTTTATTAGCGACTAATTGCAGAGCTACCGGGCGATGATTAATTTCGCCAAGCGGCAGGCTCAGCGCCGGGTGGCCGCTTAAATTGAACGGGCGCACCAGACGAGTAAGATTAACCACGTTAAGCGGATTGGCCGCTTCCTCAAGCGTCGGCGGGCATTCCGGCAGGGTTGGCAGCATAATCAGCGGCGTTTTTGCCAGCTGCGCGTCCACCGCGGCGCTAAATTGCTGACGCACGCTTTCCGCCGCCTGCCGCTGCTGCGGACTGATTTCCGCTCCGGCGCGGATCCGCTGCGCGACGTCCGCCGCCAGATTCGGCGCGTCGATGATGTGATGAAACGCCTGCCAGTTCTCCTGGCTTATCACCGTAAGCCCGGCCTGATGTGCTTCATTGAACCCCGGCAGGAAGGCCGGCGACCACGAAAGCCCCGCATGTTGCAGATGCGCGACGATGAGTTGTTCAATGGCCGGCGTCGCCGTACCGGCCAGATAGCTTATCGCCGGCGCCTCGCGATGCGCCGCCGGCGCCGCCTGGTTCAGCGCTTTCGCCAGCGCCTGACGTAAGGTGGCGATATCGCGGGCAAACAGGCCGACGCAATCCAGCGAGCTTTGCGCCGGCATCACTCCCATGCGGCTGAGGCGGCCAAAGCTCGGCTTCAGGCCGATGACGCCACAGCAGGCCGCGGGCATTCTGACCGAACCGCCGGTGTCGGTGCCGATAGCGAAGTCGACTTCACCGGCGGCGACCACCGCGGCGGAACCGCTGGACGAGCCGCCGGGGATCAGCTGCGGGTAATGCGGATTGCGCGGCGTACCGCACCACGGATTAATACCAGTGACGCCAAATGCCAGCTCGTGCAGCGTGGTTTTGCCGCGCAGCTGGCAGCCGTTATCAAGCAACGTCTGGACCACGGCGGCATGGCTGACGGCCGGCGGCGCCTCTTGCAGTACCGGGCTACCGGCACGGGTTGGAAAACCGGCGATATCAAGGCTGTCTTTGACCGCAAACGTCAGCTCGCCTTCGCCCAGGGAGAAGCGCGAGATAAATCCGGATGACGCGTTTTCTGTCTCTGTACAATGTTCAGTCGCCATGGTTCACATTTCCGATAGGTGGTGACAATTGCCGCGTTAAGCGATTAAAAAACGACCCGCTGGCGTCTGAGGTAATCT
>CABUCP010000096.1 GCA_902490055.1 uncultured Klebsiella sp.
ATCAAGACAGCGGCAGCGAAATGGTGCTGGTGGGTCTGCTGCGCGGTTCATTCATGTTTATGGCCGACCTGTGCCGTGAAGTGCAGGTGCCGCATGAAGTCGATTTTATGACCGCCTCCAGCTACGGCAGCGGCATGTCCACCACCCGTGATGTGAAGATCCTTAAAGATCTGGATGAAGACATTCGCGGTAAAGATGTGCTGATCGTCGAAGATATTATCGACTCCGGCAATACTCTGTCCAAAGTGCGCGAAATCCTCAGCCTGCGCGAGCCGAAATCTCTGGCGATCTGTACGCTGCTGGATAAGCCAAGCCGTCGTGAAGTGAATGTGCCGGTTGAGTTCGTCGGCTTTGCGATCCCGGATGAGTTCGTGGTGGGCTACGGTATCGACTACGCTCAGCGCTATCGTCATCTGCCGTACGTCGGCAAGGTGATTCTGCTGGACGAGTAATTATTGTTGCTGTCCCGGATAGGGCGCACGCCGTATCCGGGGCGGTGAGCGCGGCGGCTATTTATGGTTGGCGTGCTTGCTTTTAAGGTTGGAAATTCCGTGGCGATAGCGCTGTTCGAGGGTTTCCCGGCTCACAGCGGTCACATCAAGATCGCGTAGCAGCCCGTCGTGAATACCATAGGCCCACCCGTGGATCGTCACTTTCTGTCCGCGTTTCCACGCCGATTGCATAATCGTCGAGTGTCCCAGGTTATACACCTGTTCCATCACGTTCAGTTCGCAAAGGGTATCCAGACGGCGCTCTTCCGGCATTTCGCCGAGCAGCGAGCTGTGCTTAAACCAGATATCGCGAATGTGCAGCAGCCAGTTATCGATTAGCCCCAGTTCCGGGTTCTCGACCGCCGCCTGCACGCCGCCGCAGCCGTAGTGGCCGCAAATAATAATGTGTTCGACTTCCAGCACGTCAACGGCGTACTGCACCACCGACAGGCAGTTCAGGTCGGTGTGAATCACCAGGTTGGCGACGTTACGGTGCACAAACAGCTCGCCGGGTTCCAGGCCAGTCAGGCGCTCTGCGGGGACGCGGCTATCAGAACAGCCAATCCACAGAAAGCGCGGTTTTTGCGCTTGCGAGAGTTTCGCAAAAAAGCCGGGGTCCTCTTCTACCAGCATTTTTGACCATAGTGCATTGTTGCTGATGAGTGTATCTATGTCATTCATGGACGTTTACGGCCTGTAACCAAGTAAGTGCGTTGCGCTAATATACATCACGTGTTATGACACGAGAAGAGACATTTAATGACCATTGCTCTGGAATTAAAACAGCTCAAGAAAACCTATCCCGGCGGGGTTCAGGCGCTGAAAGGCATTGACCTGCAGGTAGAAGCCGGCGACTTTTATGCGCTGCTGGGCCCCAACGGCGCGGGGAAATCCACGACCATCGGCATCATTAGTTCGCTGGTCAATAAAACCTCCGGTCAGGTCAACGTCTTCGGTTACGACCTGGAAAAAGATGTGGTGAACGCCAAACGCCAGCTCGGACTGGTGCCGCAGGAGTTCAACTTCAACCCGTTTGAAACCGTGCAGCAGATCGTCGTAAACCAGGCGGGCTACTACGGCGTTGAACGCAAAGAAGCCGTCGTGCGTAGCGAAAAGTATCTGAAACAGCTCGATCTGTGGGAAAAACGTAACGAACGCGCGCGGATGCTCTCTGGTGGGATGAAGCGTCGTTTGATGATTGCCCGCGCTCTGATGCACGAGCCGAAGCTGCTGATTCTGGATGAACCCACCGCCGGCGTGGATATCGAACTGCGCCGCTCGATGTGGGGCTTCCTCAAAGATCTTAACGACAAGGGCACCACCATTATCCTCACCACCCACTATCTGGAAGAGGCGGAAATGCTGTGCCGTAATATCGGCATTATCCAGAGCGGCGAGCTGGTTGAAAACACCTCAATGAAGGCGCTGCTGGCGAAGCTGAAATCCGAAACCTTTATCCTCGACCTCGCGCCGAAAAGCCCGCTACCGGTGCTTGAGGGTTATCAATACCGACTGGTTGATACCTCGACGCTGGAAGTCGAAGTGCTGCGTGAGCAGGGGATCAACAGCGTATTCGCCCAGCTCAGCGCGCAGGGCGTGCAGGTGTTAAGTATGCGTAACAAAGCCAACCGTCTGGAAGAGCTGTTTGTCACGCTGGTGCATGACAAGAAAGGAGAATCAGCATGATGCAGCTTTATTGGGTCGCGCTGAAAAGCATCTGGACCAAAGAGATCCACCGGTTCATGCGTATCTGGATCCAAACCCTGGTGCCGCCGGTGATCACTATGACCCTCTATTTCGTCATCTTCGGCAACCTGATTGGTTCGCGGATCGGCGAGATGCACGGTTTCACCTATATGCAGTTTATCGTGCCGGGGTTGATTATGATGGCGGTGATCACCAACGCCTACGCCAACGTGGCCTCGTCGTTCTTCAGCGCCAAGTTCCAGCGCAATATTGAAGAGCTACTGGTGGCGCCGGTACCGACCCATGTCGTTATCGCCGGTTATGTTGGCGGCGGGGTGGCGCGCGGGCTGCTCGTCGGGATTCTGGTGACCGCCATTTCGCTGTTCTTCGTGCCGTTCCAGGTCCACTCGTGGCTGTTCGTCGGCCTGACGCTGCTGTTGACGGCGATTCTGTTCTCGCTGGCGGGTCTGCTTAATGCGGTGTTTGCGAAAACCTTCGACGATATCAGCCTGATCCCGACCTTCGTGCTGACGCCGCTGACCTACCTTGGCGGGGTGTTCTATTCCCTGACGTTGCTGCCGCCGTTTTGGCAGGCGCTGTCGCATCTGAACCCGATCGTCTACATGATTAGCGGCTTCCGTTTTGGCTTCCTTGGTATTAATGACGTGCCGCTGGCCACCACTTTTGGCGTGCTGGTGGTGTTTATCGTCGCGTTTTACCTGCTGTGCTGGTACTTAATTCAGCGCGGACGCGGCCTGCGTAGCTAATCCTTTGTGCCAGCGCCCCGGTTCATTGCACTTTGCCGGGGCGCTAAACGTTAATCTTTGATACCCATCACCCCGCCTCAACGCTTCCCCTGCTAAATTGTTTGCCTGCTAAGGAGGTAGGCGATGTTAGGTTGGGTAATTACCTGTCATGATGAGCTGGCGCAGGAGATGCTGGATCGTCTGGAGAAAAAGTTTGGCCCGCTGGCGCAATGCCGGGCGGTGAATTACTGGCGTAATCTGAGCAGTAATATGCTCAGCCGCATGATGTGCGATGCGCTGCATGCGACCGACTGCGGCAGTGGGGTGATTTTTCTGACCGATAAAACCGGCGCCGCGCCGTATCGCGCCGCTGCGCTAATGAGCCATAAGCATACCCACTGTGAAGTCATTTCCGGTATTCGCTATCCATTGCTGGAGCAAATGTATTTGCAACGCCACACCCTGAGCAGCGACGCGTTCCGTAACGCCATCGTTAGCGCTGGAGGACCGACGGTGAGCAGCCTCTGGCATCAGCAACAAAAAAATCCGCCTTTTCGTTTGCTGCACGATACGTTTGGAAATTAAGCATTAGCATTGATGCCGCTTTTGTTACAATGGCGGCAGTTCAGGTTTACCGGTTCGATGCGCATGTTTGTCCGAGTGATTACGCTCTTCCTTCTGCTGGCGTCGGTCAGCGTTTCCGCTAGTCTGCTCAGCCAGCAGGGCGTTCCCGCGCGCTATATGCAAATCACTGAAGATGCCGATATCTGGGCGCAGGTGGGCAATCACGTGGTCAGCGTCGGCAACGTTCGCGCCGGGCAGATCCTCGCAGTGGTGCCGACTACGGCGGACTACTACGAATTCAACTTTGGCTTCGGTACCGGCTTTATTGATAAAGGGCATCTCGGGCCGGTGCAGGGGGGAAAACGGGTTGAGGATAGCCTCGGTGATTTAAACCGACCGCTGAGCAACCAGAACCTGCTGACCTGGAAAGATACGCCGGTCTATGATGCGCCGTCGGCGGGTAGCGCGCCCTTCGGTACGCTGGCCAACAATCTGCGCTATCCGATTATCAGCAAGCTGAAAGACCGTCTTAATCAAACCTGGTTTCAAATCCGCATCGGCAATCGGCTGGCATGGGTGAGCAGCCTGGATGCGCAGGAGGATAATGGCATCCCGCTACTGACCTACCACCATATTCTGCGCGATGAAGAGAACAGCCGCTTTCGCCATACTTCGACCACAACCTCGGTACGCGCGTTTAGTAATCAGATGACCTGGCTGCGCGACCAGGGTTATACCACCCTAAACATGTACCAGTTGGAAGGATATCTGCGTAATAAAATCAATCTCCCGGCGCGCTCGGTAGTGATTACCTTTGATGACGGCCTGAAATCGGTGAATCGCTATGCTTACCCGATCCTCAAGCAGTACGGCTTCCACGCCACCGCGTTTATTATCTCTTCGCGCATTAAACGTCATCCGCAGCAGTGGGACCCGAAGTCGCTACAGTTTATGAGCATTTCCGAGCTCCGACAGATTCAGGACGTGTTTGATATCCAATCGCATACCCATTTCCTGCACCGGGTTGATGCCGCCCGCCATCCGATTCTCCTCAGCCGCAGCTACCATAATATTCTCTTTGATTTTGAGCATTCGCGACGGGCGCTGAGTCAGTTTAATCCACACGTACTGTATCTTTCGTATCCGTTCGGCGGTTATAACGCGACGGCGGTTAAAGCAGCCAACGATGCGGGTTTTCATCTGGCGGTGACGACGGTAAGAGGGAAGGTGAAGCCGGGGGATAATCCGTTCCTGTTGAAGCGGCTGTATATCTTGCGCACCGATTCGTTGGAGACGATGTCGCGGCTTATCAGCAATCAGCCGCAGGGATAAATCGGCGCCGCGGCTGAACGCAGCGCCGTGAAGGATCAGGCGACCTGAACCGGAATGGCTTTCGCCTGGCGTTTCATTTCGTTGTCGCCTTCGAAGTAGGCGACTTTCGGCTGCCAGCTACGCGCTTCTTCATCAGACATGGTGACGAAGCTGGCGATGATCAGAATATCGCCGACGCTTGCGCAGTGTGCCGCCGCGCCGTTGACGGAAATAATCTTTGACCCGCGCTCGGCGGCGATCGCATAGGTGGAGAAACGGTTACCGTTGGTCACGTTCCACAGATGAATGGCTTCGTTTTCCAGAATACCGGCGGCTTCAAGGAAATCCTGATCAATGGCGCAGGAACCTTCGTAGTGCAGGTCAGCCTGGGTGACTTTAACGCGGTGGAGCTTGCCCTGCAGCATATTACGCATCATAACTCTTCTACCTTCCAACCATTATGTAGCAAAGCGGACACGGCATCCGCTTTGAGAAAATAACCCGATCTTGAGCGCGGGTCTACTGGCCCAACTCGACGATTTTATTATCGATCAGGCGTGCCTGGCCGAGCCACGCCGCCATCAGGATCACCGCGCGTTTGCTGGTATCCGTTAGCTCCAGCAGGGTATCCGCATCGCGGATCTGGATATCGTCGGCGCGGAAGCCTTTTTCGTTGAGCTCCTGCTCGGCGATAGCGATAACCTCTTCAAGGTTACGTTCCCCTGCGGCCAGCTTTTCCGCCACCGCGCTCAGTACCTTATACAGGCCGGGGGCGATTTTACGCTGTTCGGCAGTCAGATAACCGTTACGCGAGCTCAGCGCCAGGCCATCTTTAGCGCGGATAATCGGCACGCCGACGATCTCAATGTCGTAGCCCATATCGGCGACCATTTTGCGGATCAGCGCCAACTGCTGGAAATCCTTCTCGCCGAAGCAGGCGACATCCGGTTGTACCAGGTTGAACAGTTTGCTGACGATGGTCGAAACGCCGCGGAAGTGACCCGGACGGCTGGCGCCCTCCAGCATGGTCGACAGGCCCGGGACCTCAACGAAGGTTTGTCCTTCGGTACCCTGCGGATAGACTTCCGCCGGCGCCGGGGCAAAAACAAAATCGACCTTGCGCTTGTTCAGCTTTTCGCAATCTTCCTGCAGGGTGCGCGGGTAGCGTACCAGATCGTCCGGGCGGTCAAATTGCATTGGATTCACGAAGATACTGACCACCACGACGTCCGCGCTGGCTTTGGCTTCATCAACCAGTTTCATATGACCATCGTGCAGGTTGCCCATGGTGGGAACCAGCGCAATGCGCTTACCTTCCTGGCGTAAACGACGGATATGCTGGCGCAGCAGCGGCAGGGTTTCAATAATCAGCACAACAAGACTCCTTAATGGAAACTATGTTCTTCGCCCGGATAGACTCCGGATTCGACTTCGGCAATATACTGCCGCACCGCGGCGCGGATGTCGCCCGCTTCGGCGAGGAAATTTTTGGCGAATTTAGGAATGTGGCCGCCGGTAATACCGAATGCATCATGCATCACCAGGATTTGCCCGTCGGTTACGTTGCCCGCGCCGATGCCGATAACCGGAATCGTCAGCGCTTCGGTGATCCGTTTTGCCAGTTCTACCGGTACGCACTCCAGCACCAGCAGCTGCGCGCCCGCCGCTTCCAGCGCTAATGCGTCATCAAACAGCGTCTGCGCCGCATCGCCGCGGCCCTGCACTTTATAGCCGCCGAATACGTTCACCGACTGCGGCGTTAAGCCGAGGTGACCGCAAACCGGTACCGCACGTTCCGCCAGCATTCTAACGGTATCCGCAAGCCAGGCGCCGCCTTCGATTTTGACCATATTCGCGCCGGCGCGCATCACCACGGCGGCATTGTCGAAGGTCTGTTGCGGCGTGGCGTAGGCCATGAACGGCAGATCGGCGAGCAGCAGGCTGTTCGGCGCGCCGCGGCGTACCGCACGAGTGTGGTAGGCGATATCTTCAACGGTCACCGGCAGGGTGGAGTCGTGGCCCTGTACCGTCATCCCCAGCGAATCGCCAACCAGCAGGACGTTAATGCCTTCATCGGCAAACAGCTTAGCGAAGCTGTAATCGTAGGCGGTAATGGTGGCGAAGCGCTTTTTCTCCTGTTTGCATTTCTGCAGCAGGGCAATGGTGGTCGGTTTCATAACGTTTCCTGATGATGAAAGTCATATTAACCGGCATTCTAACAGCAGCATTCAGGGGGGCAATGATTTTGGGCAACCGATTACCACTATCGCCGTAAATGCTAAAAAAGGGAGTAGGGCGCTACCAGATAGCAGGCTTTTCCGCGCCGAGGGTTTCCAGCGCCGCGCGCAGCGCGAGACCGTCGGGGAAATGAAGCTGGGGGGCGATTTCGAACAGCGGCCAGAGCATAAAGCCGCGGTTTTTCATATCGTAGTGCGGGACCGTCAGGCGCTCGCTGTGAATGACTGCATCGCCAAACAGCATGATGTCGAGGTCTAAGGTGCGCGGACCCCAGCGCTCCGCTTTGCGCACGCGGCCCTGCTGCAGCTCGATACGCTGGGTGTGATTGAGCAGAGCTTCCGGCGATAGCGACGTTTCAAGCGCGACGGCGGCGTTGAGGTAGTCAGGTTGATCCTGCGGCCCCAGCGGCGGCGTGCGGTAAAACGAAGAAACGCTCACCACGCGGCTGTCCGGAATGTCGGCCAGCGCGTGGATGGCGGCATTCACCTGCTCGAGCGGCGAAGCGAGATTACTGCCAATGGCGATATAGACCAGGTTCATGCGTTACCCTGGCGCGGCGCGCGTTTGCGCGGACGGCGATGGCGGCGGCGCGGAGCCGGATCGTCGCCGAGATCGTTGAGCATATCTTTTTGTTCCGGCGGCGCGGCTACCTGGAACTCGCCCCACCATTTGGTCAGGCGCTGCAGCTCGTGGTTGTTCTCAGCGCCTGCGCGCAGTTCAAGCAGGTCGTAGGCGGCGCGGAACTTCGGATGCTCCATCAGCTTCCACGCGCGTTTACCCTGACGGCGGGACATGCGCAGCTGCAGCTGCCAGATGTCGCGCACCAGAGTGGTGATGCGTTTAGGAATGGCCAGCGTACGGCAGGCTTCGTCCAGCACGTCGTTCATCGCCAGCGCGAAAGCGTCGTAATAGGCCAACCCGCTCTCCTGGGCGATTTTCTGCGCCATTTCCAGCAGCGGATACCAGAACATCACCGCGAACAGGAACGCCGGGTTCACGCGCATATCGTTATGCAGGCGGTTATCGGTGTTCTTCAGCACCTGGATAATGATGCGTTCCATCGGGCTATCGCCGCGCTCGGTGAAGTAGCGGGTGATGGTCGGGAACAGCGGCTGGAACAGATTGTATTCGCGCAGTAGCTGGTAGGTTTCATAACCATAGCCCGCCTGCAGCAGCTTCAGCACTTCTTCGAACAGACGCGCCGGCGGCACATCATGCAGGAGAGTCGCCAGACGCGGGATCGGTTCGGCGCTTTCAGCGCTGATGCGCATATTGAGCTTGGCGGCGAAACGCACCGCGCGCAGCATGCGCACCGGATCTTCCCGGTAGCGGGTCTCCGGATCGCCAATCAGGCGGATCACGCCTTCCTGCAGGTCGCGCATTCCGCCGACGTAGTCACGTACGGTGAAGTCGGCCACGCTGTAGTAAAGGCTATTGATGGTGAAGTCGCGGCGCTGGGCATCTTCTTCGATGGAACCGAAGATGTTATCGCGCAGCAGCATGCCGTTCTGGCCGCGCTGCGAAGTGACGCGGTCGGTGGTGTGGCCTTCGTGATGACCGCGGAAGGTGGCGACTTCAATGATTTCCGGCCCGAACATCACGTGCGCCAGGCGGAAGCGACGGCCAACCAGGCGGCAGTTACGGAACAGTTTACGTACCTGATCCGGGGTCGCGTTGGTGGTGACGTCGAAATCTTTTGGTTTTTTGCCCAGCAGCAGGTCGCGAACGCCGCCGCCGACCAGGTAAGCTTCGTAGCCCGCCTTGTTCAGTCGATAGAGCACCTTGAGCGCATTTTCACTGATATCTTTGCGGGAAATTGCATGCTGTTCACGCGGGATCACCGTCATATGCGTTTGTTCGACGGCGGCGGCCTCTGCCTCGCGCTCTTCACGGCTTAGCACCTTGCGGCAAAAATTAGCGACTCGGGTAAAAATGGTGCACCTCGTAGTGTCAGACGAACT
>CABUCP010000097.1 GCA_902490055.1 uncultured Klebsiella sp.
CTCTTTTAATATCAACGGCCTGCGTGCCCGCCCTCATCAACTGGCCGCCATCGTCGAGAAACATCAGCCCGATGTTATCGGCCTTCAGGAAACCAAAGTTCACGATGACATGTTCCCTCTCGAAGAGGTGGCGAAACTGGGCTACAACGTCTTTTATCACGGGCAGAAAGGCCATTACGGCGTCGCCCTGCTGACCAAAGAGACGCCGATCGCCGTACGCCGCGGCTTCCCGGGCGACGGCGAAGACGCGCAGCGCCGCATCATCATGGCGGAGATCCCCTCGCCGTTTGGCAACGTTACGGTAATTAACGGCTACTTCCCGCAGGGCGAAAGCCGTAGCCATGAGACCAAATTCCCGGCAAAAGCGGCGTTTTACCAGAACCTGCAGAATTATCTCGAAACCGAACTGAACAAAGAGAACCCGGTGCTTATTATGGGTGATATGAATATCAGCCCTACCGATCTCGATATCGGCATTGGCGAAGAGAGCCGCAAGCGCTGGCTGCGCACCGGCAAGTGCTCGTTCCTGCCGGAAGAGCGCGAATGGATGGAACGTCTCATGGGCTGGGGGCTGGTTGATACCTGGCGTCAGGCTAATCCGGATAATCATGACCACTTCTCGTGGTTCGACTACCGCTCCAAAGGCTTTGACGATAATCGCGGCCTGCGCATCGACCTGCTGTTGGCCAGTTCGCCGCTGGCCCAGCGCTGCGTTGAAACCGGCATCGATTACGAGATCCGCGGGATGGAAAAACCGTCCGATCACGCGCCGGTATGGGCGACCTTTAAGCCATAATCCCGACCTTTGAGGCTCCAGCCGGAGCCTCAAGCTATCCTGAGCAAAATCAATAAAGTGAACGGTATACGTTGTCGCTCACGGCAATTTACTATACTGTCGCGCGCACCCGGCGTTTCCTGCCGGGCAATAGCGAAACAGGAGACCCCGATGCAAAAGAAGCCGTTACCCGGCCCGCTATAAACTGCTATTTGCCATTCTTCTGTTTGGCCTGTTGGCATGGCTTATCCATCATGCCGGAATCGCCAGGCTGGTCACCCATTTCCACGAACTACAGACGCTGATTTTACACAGCGGCAGCGCGGGCTATGTGCTCTATATCCTGCTGTTCATTCTTGCCACCCTGTGCCTGATGCCGGGTAGCATGCTGGTTATTGCCGGCGGCCTGATATTCGGCCCATGGCTGGGAACCCTGTTGTCGCTCATCGCCGCGACGACCGCCTCATCGCTGTCGTTTCTGCTGGCCCGCTGGCTTGGCCGCGAAGCGCTCCTGCGCTACTTTGGCCGCAGCGCCGTCTTTCAGGCGATCGAACGCGGCATCGCCCGCAGCGGTAGCGATTTTCTGGTTCTGACCCGGCTGGTACCGTTATTTCCCTATAATATTCAGAATTATGCCTACGGCCTGACGGCAATTCCGTTCTGGTCATTTACCGTTATCTCCGCTATGACCACCCTGCCGGGATTATTTATTTATACTTTTATGGCCAGCGAGCTGGCCCGCGACGGCATCACCCTGCCATTTATCCTTAAGCTCAGCATCGCCGGGATGGCGCTATTTGCCTTAATTCAGGGCGCTAAACGTTATGCTCATCATAAACGCATCGACGCCGGGACACTTGAGATCGGCGATGAAAACGGATAACCGACAACGGCTGTGGCTCTGCCGCGCTGCTATTATCGCCCTCGCGCTGGCGGCGCTTATCGGCTGGTGGCTGCTGCCGGGTATGCGCGCCTTTCTGCAGCACAGTCTGAGCGCGTTTGCCTCGCTCGATCAGCAGGCGCTTGAGCGTTTTATTGCCTCCTATGGGCCACTGGCGGCGCTGGTCTCCTTCATCCTGATGATTCTGCAGGCGATTGTCGCCCCGCTGCCGGCGTTTTTAATTACCTTCGCCAACGCCTCACTGTTTGGCGCGCTTTGCGGCGGCATACTATCGTGGGTTAGCGCGATGGCCGGGGCGGCGCTGTGCTTTTTTATCGCCCGCATGCTGGGCCGCGAAGTTGTCGAAAAACTGACCGGTAAAGCGGCATTACAGAGTATGGACGGTTTTTTCGCCCGCTACGGTAAACACGCCATTCTGGTCTGCCGTCTGCTGCCGTTTGTCCCCTTTGATCCGGTAAGCTACGCTGCCGGGCTGACCTCAATTCGCTTTCGCCACTTTATGTTCGCCACCGGCATCGGCCAGCTCCCGGCCACTATCGTCTATTCGTGGGCCGGCAGTCTGTTGACCGGCGGCCTTTTTTGGTTGGTCACCGGTTTATCTATTCTCTTCGCACTGGCGATCGTTATCGCGGTGGCCAAAGCGCAGTACGTTGCTTATCACAACAGGAAATCGCCATGAGCTTACCGCCGTTAAAGTCGATTCCATGGATCCTGCGCCCGCAGGCATGGCTACACCGCCGTCACTATGGCGCGGTTCTCAGCCCGATCCGCTGGTGGGGCCGCATCCCGCTGGTGTTTTATCTGGTATCGATGTTCGTCGGTTATCTGGAACGCCGGCGCTCGCCGCTCGACCCGCTGCTACGCTCGCTGGTTAGCGCCCGTATCGCCCAGCTCTGCCACTGCGATTTTTGCATTGATATCACCGCTATGAAGCTGGCGGAACGCGCGGGCGGCAGTGAGAAGCTAGAGGTGGTGAACCGGTGGCGAAACAGCGCATTATTCAGTGATAATGAACGGCTGGCGCTGGAATACGCGGAAGCGGCAAGCATGACCCCGCCCACCGTCGACGATGCGTTGCGTTCGCGGTTGGCGCAGCAGTTCGATGCCCAGGCGTTAACTGAACTCACCGCGCTGATCGGCCTGCAAAACTTATCCGCGCGCTTTAATTCCGCGCTGGCGATCCCGGCGCAGGGGTTGTGCCAGCTCCCAGTCCCCCCTGCAACCGATACTCATCCTTAAGGAGTCAATATGCGCAGTCTGCGTTATTGTTTGATTTGGCTTGCCGCGCTGCTGCTGGCCCCGGCTTTCGCCCGCGCCGACGATAGCTGGCATAGCATCAGCCAGCAGGCGCGCGGCCAGACGGTATGGTTCAACGCCTGGGGCGGCGACCCGGCGGTCAACCGCTATCTCGACTGGGTCAGCGTCGAGGTAAAACGCGATTACGCCATCGATCTGCGTATTGTACATATCGCCGATGCCGCCGATGCGGTTAAGCGTATTCAGACCGAGGCGCGCGCCGGGCGCACTCGCGGCGGCTCTATCGATTTATTGTGGCTTAATGGCGAGAACTTTCGCACGCTGAAGCAGGCAAACCTGCTGCGTAGCGGCTGGGCGGAACGCCTGCCGAACTGGCGCTACGTCGATACGCAAAAGCCGGTCCGTGAAGATTTCTCAATTGCCACCGACGGCGCGGAATCCCCCTGGGGGAGCGCGCAGTTAACCTTTATCGCCCGCCGCTCACAGCTTGCCGAACCGCCGGTCAGCGCTGATGCCCTGGCGGCTTTCGCCGCGGCGCATCCGGGAAGCGTTACCTACCCTCGACCGCCCGACTTTACCGGCACCGCTTTCCTTGAACAGTTGCTGATCGCGCTGACCGACCAGCCGAGTGCCCTGAGCCAGCCGCCGCAAGCGGCAAGTTTTGCCGCGGTCACCGCGCCGCTGTGGGCATATCTCGATCGGCTGCATCCACTGCTCTGGCGGCAGGGCCGCGATTTCCCATTGTCGCCGGCGCGCATGGACGCGATGCTGGCGCAGGGTACGTTGCAGCTGTCGCTGACGTTTAATCCACTGCATGCGCAGCAAAAGGCCGCCAGCGGCGAACTGCCGCAAGACAGCTACAGCTTTGGGTTTACTCAGGGCATGCTCGGCAACGTGCATTTTGTCGCGATCCCCGCTAACGCGCGCGCGGCGGCGGGGGCGCAGGTTGTCGCCAACTTCCTGCTGTCGCCGCGGGCCCAGCTACGCAAAGCCGATCCGCAAATCTGGGGCGACCCCAACGTACTCGATCCTAACAAACTCGACGCTGCGCAGCGCGCCGCGTTTAATGACGTACTGCCAAAAGAGACGCCGCCGATGCTGGCTGAACCGCACGCCGCCTGGGTCGACGCGCTGGAGCAGGAATGGCTACGCCGTTACGGTACGCACTAATTGCGCTGACGTGGGGGGCGATAGCGCTTATCTATCTCCCCCTGCTGCCCGCGGTCGCGCTGATGGCCATCCCGGCCATCGACGCCGAGGCCTGGCGGGCGCTGCTCAACGATCCGCAGCTGCTGCAGGCGCTGGCGGCAACGCTTCTCTCTACGCTGCTGGCGGTGGGCGGCGCGCTGCTCATCACCCTGACGGTGATTGCCGCGTTATGGCCGGCTAGCGGCTGGCGGCGGCTGGCGGCGCGACTACCGCTACTGCTGGCGGTACCTCACGTTGCCTTCGCCACCGCCGCGCTGTTGCTGTTTGCTGAAGGCGGCTGGCTGTATCGGCTGTTTCCGGCGCTCAGCCCGCCTATCGATCGCTACGGCATCGGTCTGGGGCTAACGATGGCGCTTAAAGAGAGCGCCTTTTTGCTGTGGGTGGCATATGGGGTACTGAGTGAAAAGCGGCTTGCCGCTCAGGCCATCGTGCTAAAAACGCTCGGCTATAACCGATGGCAGTGTCTGAACTGGGTTATTCTCCCCGGCCTGCTGCCGTCAATGAGCATTGTTCTACTGGCCACCCTCGCCTGGAGTCTATCGGTCGTAGATGTCGCGCTGGTCATTGGCCCGGGTAATCCACCGACGCTGGCGGTGCTGGCCTGGCAGTGGCTCAACCAGGGTGACGCGCAGCAACAGACCAAAGGCGCGCTGGCAAGCCTGCTCCTGCTGGCGTTAACCGCCGCCATTGCCGCCGCGGCGTGGGCCGCATGGCGCTGCTGGCGGCGAAACATTCCCAGCCTTGACGGCCTGCGCCGCGCGCACGCCGGCGGGAAGGCCGGTAAGACGCTGGCGCTGGCGCTCCCCGCCTGTGGCCTGGTTTGTCTGTTGCTACTGCTCGGGCTGTCGCAGATGGCCTCGCCATCCCGCGAGGCGCTGTACAATAGCCTATGGCTGGCATCAGGTTCGACAGTCCTTGGCGCCGCGCTGTGCCTGCTGTGGCTGGAATGTGGGCCCGCCCGCTATAACGGCTTATGGCTACCGCTTATTATTCCGGCGCTGCCGCTGGCCGATGGACAATATCAGCTGGCGCTGTACGGCTGGCTGGATGGAGAGCTGACGACGGTGCTCTGGGGCCACCTGCTGTGGGTGGTGCCGTGGATGCTGTTTATCCTGCGTCCGGCGTGGGGCAACCTCGACCCAAGGCTGGATTTGATTGCCCGCACGTTGGGCTGGCGGCGCGGTCGCCGGTTTTGGTTGGTCAAACTGCCTTCTATCGCGCGCCCATTGCTGACCGCCCTGGCGGTGGGTTTCTCGGTCAGCATAGCGCAATACTTGCCGACGATGTGGCTCGGCGGCGGGCGCACGCCGACGCTGACCAGCGAAGCGGTGGCGCTCAGCAGCGGCGGCGATAATGCGCAGCTTGCCGCGCAGGCGCTGTGGCAATTGCTACTGCCGGCGCTCTGTTTTATGGTGACCGCTACCGTGGCCTGGTATATTGGCCGGCGCCGCCGGGGATTACGCTAATGCTGACCGTTAATAATCTGACCTTAACTCTTCGCCACCAGACGCTATTGCGTGAGGTGAATTTTTCCGTCGCGCCAGGCGAAGTGCTGACCTTAATGGGGCCTTCCGGCAGCGGTAAATCAACGCTTTTCGCCTGGATGATCGGCGCGCTGGCGGATTCGTTTCGCGCCGAGGGCGAGCTGTGGCTCAATCAACGGCGCTGCGACGTACTTGCTACCGAACAACGACAGATCGGCATTCTGTTCCAGGATGCGCTGCTGTTTGACCACTTCAGCGTCGGGCACAATTTACAGCTCGCGCTGCCCGCTGAAGTTCGCGGCGCGGCGCGACAGGCCAAAGTCGAACAGGCGCTGGCGCGAGCCGGTATGGCAGGGTTCGCCGCACGCGACCCATCGACGCTTTCCGGCGGCCAGCGCGCGCGGGTCAGCCTGCTGCGCACGCTGCTGGCGCGGCCGCAGGCGCTACTGTTAGATGAACCCTTTAACCGCCTCGACGCCGGGCTACGCGCCGATTTCCGTCAGTGGGTGTTCGCTGAGATCGCGCGGCTGGCCATCCCCTCCGTGCTGGTCACCCATGATAACCAGGATCTGCCGCTAAATGGACGCTGTATTAATATTGCCGCCTGGCAATGAAGTTTCGCCTAACCTGCGTTATCGCAAAGAAATTCCCCCATCAGGAGCACAGAATGAGCCCTCCTCTTTCTACCGTCGGGCATTTCGATGAAACGTGTTTCTCAATTGACCGCACTCGCCCTGCTAATGGGGCTTGCTGCTTCTGCTTCCACCTCCTTCGCCGCTGATACTATGCCAACGCTGAATTTATCGACGCTGCAACAGCAGCACGGCGTGGCGATAGACACCCGTCTCAGCGCTTTTTATAACGGCTGGCCGCAAAGCGCCAACGGCCCTCAGGGCCATGAGCCGCAGGCGCTGAACCTCTCCGCGAGTTGGCTTAGCGCAATGAACGGCGAACAGCTGAGCGCCTGGGCCAAACAGCATCAGCTACAGGCCGATACGCCAATTGCGCTATACGGCAGCGCTGACGATAACGCGAAGGTCGCCGCCCGACTGCGCGAGGCCGGGTTCGTTAAGATTAATACGCTCAGCGACGCCTTAAGCCAGGGCGCTCGCCTGCAAAAGCTGCCGCACTTTGAGCAACTGGTTTATCCGCAGTGGATCCACGATTTGCAGCAGGGCAAAACCGTTACCGCCGCCCCGCAGGGCGACTGGAAGCTGTTCGAAGTGGCCTGGGGGGCGCCGAAATTTTATCTGCTGAATCATATTCCCGGCGCCGGCTACATCGATACCAACGAAGTCGAAAGCGAACCGCTGTGGAACAAAGTGTCCGATGAACAGCTAAAAGCGATGCTGGCAAAACACGGTATTCGCCATGACACCACGGTGGTCCTCTACGGCCGCGACGTCTACGCCGCCGCGCGCGTCGCGCAGATTATGCTGTACGCAGGGGTAAAAGACGTGCGCCTGCTCGACGGCGGCTGGAAAAGCTGGTCCGACGCGAATCTGCCGGTCGAGCGCGGCATGCCTGCCAAAGAAAAAGCGGTGACGGATTTCGGCGCGCCGATCCCCGGTCAACCGCAGTTAATGCTCGATACCGAACAGGCGCGGGCGTTACTACACCGGCAGGATGCTTCGCTGGTCAGCGTCCGCTCATGGCCGGAATTTATCGGCGCCACCAGCGGCTATAGCTACATCAAGCCGAAGGGTGATATTGCCGGCGCCCGCTGGGGTCATGCCGGCAGCGACTCCACGCATATGGAGGATTTCCATAACCCGGACGGCACCATGCGCAGCGCCGACGATATCGCGGCGATGTGGAAACAGTGGAACATTCTGCCAACGCAGCAGGTTGCATTCTACTGCGGCACCGGCTGGCGCGCGGCGGAGACCTTCATGTACGCCCGCGCGATGGGCTGGAAAAACGTTTCCGTTTACGACGGCGGCTGGTACGAATGGAGCGGTAATCCGCAAAATCCGGTCGCTCGCGGTGAACGCGGCCCGGAGAGTAGCCAGTAAACTCGCCTATTGAGGGAGGTTACGGCTTTGCTCCTCCCTCAGCGTCAGGTAACCGCTCCAGATGCGGGTAAAGGTAGTCAGCCAGCAGAGCGCGCCAAAGATCCACGCCAGCCAGGCAAAGTGTGCCGGGAACAGGCAGCACAGCACAAAGAGCAGGATGGTTTCCGTCCCTTCGGTCAGGCCGCCAAGATAATAAAACGACTTGTGCGCATAGCCCGGATTGGCGATCTGGTGTTTTGCAGCGAGGGTGGCAAACGCGAGGAAGCTGCTGCCGGTGCCGATAAACGCGAATAACAGCCAGCCGCCCGCCAGCGCGTTCTGCGCCGGGTCGGCCAGAATAAAACCGAACGGCACCAGGGCGTAGAAAAGAAAATCGAGCGAGATATCCAGAAATCCGCCGGCATCGCTGAGGCCACGTCGCCGCGCCAGCGCGCCATCCAGACCGTCCAGCAGGCGATTCGTCACAATGGCCGCCAGCGCCGCGCCGTACCATCCGAGCGCCAGAAACGGCAATGCCAGCACACCGATAGCAAAACCAACCAGCGTCACTCCGTCAGCGGAAATACCCGGTCGGTCGAACACGCGGGCAATGGCGTTGAGCAATGGTTTCAATCGGGGGTGCAGGCGGCTATCAAGCACGGTGGAACTCCATCTGGCTAAGAGGTTGTCGAACGACGGCGAAGGCGGTGATAATACGCCATTATCCGCCAGCCTGGTATTTGAATTGATTCAGGATAGGTATGCAAAAAATCATTGATGTGGTCGCCGCTATTATCGAGCGGGACGGCAAAATTTTACTGGCGCAGCGCCCGCCCCATGCCGACCAGCCGGGGATGTGGGAGTTCGCCGGCGGCAAGGTTGAGCGCGGAGAAAGCCAGTCGGCCGCGCTGACGCGGGAACTCGAAGAGGAGTTGGCTATCATTGCCCAGCCGGTACGCTATATCGCCAGCCACCAGCGGGAGGTCTCCGGGCGGTTGATTCATCTGCATGCCTGGTGGGTCAAGGAATTTCGCGGCGAACCCGTCGCCCGTTACCATAGCGAATTGCGATGGTGTACGCCGGCGGAAGCATTCGCTTTCGATCTGGCCCCGGCAGATATTCCGCTGCTGAATGCCTTTATCACTCAACAAGCCAGCTAACTTGCCACTGCGTCGCCGCCGGCGCGTCATCGGTTTTAGTTATGACCACCGGCGTATTATAAATTTTTCTCCCAGCGTCATTTTTCCTTGCCTGCCTAACGATTGCCGGTGTGTTGTGTGCTCCGCTTTCCGAAGAGCGCTGCGCACAGCTCGA
>CABUCP010000098.1 GCA_902490055.1 uncultured Klebsiella sp.
GTGTGTCCAAGGCGAATGTCCTCTTAGCGTGATCGTGCGCGCATGTTACGCCAGCGCCAAAACGGCGTCAACACGCAAGGGAACGCTAAAGAGCAAATCCTGCCCTTTAGCATATAAGGCTAGCAGATTATTACAAAAAAATTATATTTTTCTTAAAGTTACACCGTTTCCAGCCGGGCATAGGCGGCAACCAGCCATTTAATTCCCTGCCCCTGGAAAGCCACCTGCAGGCGGCTATGTTCGCCGCTGCCTTCGAGGTTAACGATGGTACCTTCACCGAACTTCGGATGCCGGACCCGCTGGCCCAGCTTATAGCCGGTATCGTTCTCCGCCACCGGCGTACCGAGGCGCTGATGGTTAACCGGGCGGCTCACCGTCGCCCGCAGCCGCACCTCTTCCACGCACTCTTCCGGGAGCTCGCCAATGAAGCGCGATGGACGGTGGTAAACCTCTTTGCCGTACAAACGGCGGGTTTCGGCGTAGGTCAGGGTGAGCTTCTGCATGGCGCGCGTCACGCCAACGTAGGCCAAACGGCGTTCTTCTTCCAGCCGTCCACCTTCATCAAGCGCCATTTGGCTCGGGAACATCCCTTCTTCGACGCCGACGATAAACACCTGCGGGAACTCCAGCCCTTTCGCCGAGTGCAGGGTCATCAGCTGTACCGCGTCCTGCCAGGTATCCGCCTGCCCTTCGCCCGCTTCCAGCGCGGCGTGGGAAAGGAACGCCTGCAGCGGCATCAGATCTTCATCTTCTTCGTTGTAGCTGAACTGGCGCGTCGCCGTCACCAGTTCCTCTAAGTTTTCAATACGCGTCTGGCCCTTCTCGCCTTTTTCCTGCTCGTACATCGTACGCAGTCCGGAATCTTTAATAACTCGATCGGTCTGAACGTGCAGCGGCATATCGGCGGTTTCCTGCGCCAGCGCGTCGATAAGCTCCATAAAGCGCTGCAGAGCGCTGGCGGCGCGACCGGCCAGTACTTTATCTTTCAGCAGCTCGCGGCAGGCCTGCCACAGCGTCAGCTGACGATCGCGCGAGGTCTGGCGCACCACATCCAGGGTACGATCGCCGATGCCGCGGGTAGGCGTATTGACCACGCGCTCAAAGGCTGCGTCGTCGTTGCGGTTGGCAATCAGGCGCAGATAAGAGAGCGCATCTTTGATTTCCTGGCGTTCGAAGAAGCGCATACCGCCGTAGATACGGTACGGCATGCTGGCCTGCAGCAGCGCCTCTTCCAGCACGCGCGACTGGGCGTTGCTGCGGTAGAGAATGGCGCACTGCTCCAGCGCGCCGCCATTTTCCTGCCAGGTTTTGATCCGGTTAACCACGAACCGCGCTTCGTCGAGATCGTTGAACGCGCAGTACAGCGAAATCGGCTCACCATCGGCGCCGTCGGTCCACAGCTTTTTGCCCAGGCGCCCGCTGTTGTTTTCAATCAGGGCGTTGGCCGCGCTAAGGATATTGCTGGTCGAACGATAGTTCTGTTCGAGGCGGATAGTTTCCGCGCCGGGGAAGTCATTGAGGAAGCGCTGAATGTTTTCGACCTGCGCGCCGCGCCAGCCGTAAATCGACTGATCATCATCGCCGACAATCATCACCTTGCCGGTATCGCCCGCCAGCAGGCGGATCCAGGCATACTGAATGTTGTTGGTATCCTGGAATTCGTCGACGAGGATATTGGTGAAGCGCTCGCGGTAGTGCTGCAGGATATGTGGCTTATTCAGCCACAGCTCATGGGCGCGCAGCAGGAGTTCGGCGAAGTCCACCAGCCCGGCGCGGTCACAGGCTTCCTGATAGGCCTGATACACTTTCTGCCAGGTCTGCTCGACCGGGTTGCCGTAGCTCTGAATGTGATGCGGGCGCAGCCCTTCATCTTTTTGGCTGTTGATGTACCACATTGCCTGGCGCGGCGGCCATTGCTTCTCATCCAGGTTCATCGCCTTAATCAGGCGCTTCAGCAGGCGCAGCTGGTCTTCGCTATCGAGGATTTGGAAATCCTGCGGCAGGTTGGCGTCCAGATGATGGGCGCGCAGCAGGCGGTGCGCCAAGCCGTGGAAAGTGCCGACCCACATGCCGCCCTGGGTGGTGCCCATCAGTTGGCCGATACGGTGGCGCATCTCGGCCGCCGCTTTGTTGGTAAAGGTCACCGCCATAATCGAGTACGGCGAACAGTTCTCTACGCTCAGCAGCCAGGCGATACGGTGTACCAGTACGCGCGTCTTACCACTGCCCGCCCCTGCCAGAACCAGCATATTGGTGCGCGAGGCCGCTACGGCATCACGCTGTTTGTCATTAAGGCTGTCGAGCAGGTAAGAAACGTCCATTGGCACCGCCGGAAGAGAAGGGGTTCCGCGAACCCCTGTTAATATATACAGAGTTACTGGTGATTATATCAGCGAGGTCAGAGATGCCAACCGTGAAATTTCGATATGCGGCAGCAGACGGCTATCGGCGGTTTTCATCAACGAGGCGCCCTGCGGCTTGATCCAGCAGGCCTGCATCCCACAGCGAATAGCGCCGGCCACGTCGGTGGTCAGATCATCGCCGACGTGAAGAATATGCCCAAGCGGCAGATCCAGACGCTCCGACGCCAGATGATACATGTCGGCAAACGGCTTGGAGCGGCCATCCGGACCCGCGCGCAGCACAAAGCGGAAATAGTCGCTCAGCCCGAACAGCTCCGGCTGGGCGTTACCGTTGGTAATCGCCACCAGCGGCCATTTCTGCGCCAGCTTAGCCAGCGTGTCGTGCGTCTCCTGTGGGACGTCGACGCGGCTACGCCAGTGGGCGAAATTTTCCATCGCTGCATCGGCGCCCGCTTTCGCCTGGGCGGCGGAAAGCCCGGCGTTGCGCATCCCCAGCTCCAGCGCGCGGTGGCGCCAGACGGTGACGTCGTGATAAATCTCAGGCTCTGACTCCAGCAGCGTCTGGCGCAGACGGTGAAGATCGCCGGCATCAAATTGGCCCAGCGCCGGATGGTAATTGCGCACAAATGCCAGCGATTCATGCATCGTCCGGTCAATCACCGGGCGGTTATCATAAAGGGTATCGTCCAGGTCGAACGTCAGTGCTGAGATCGGGCCCAGAGGTCGGTAAAAACGCATTATTTCCCCCGTTTCGCGCGCGGATGCGCGGCATCGTACACCGAGGCAAGGTGTTGAAAATCGAGATGGGTATAGATTTGGGTAGTGGAGAGATTGGCATGGCCCAGCAGCTCCTGCACGCCGCGTAGATCGCCGCTCGACTCCAGCATATGGGTAGCGAAGGAGTGACGCAGTTTATGCGGATGCACGTGGCTATTCAGCCCCTGCTTGATGCCCCACTCGGCAAAACGCTTTTGCACGTTGCGGGCAGAGATCCGCTTCCCCAGCTTCGACAAGAACAGCGCCTCGTCATCGCCGCCAAACAGGCCGCGTAGATCCAACCAGTGTTCAATCCACGCCACCGCGTTACGGCCGATCGGCAGGCGGCGCTCTTTGCTGCCTTTGCCCATCACCCACACTTCCCCTGATTCAAGGTCAAGGTGCTGAATATCAAGGTTAACTAACTCAGAAAGACGCAGCCCCGCGCCGTACATGACCTCCAGCATTGCCCGGTCGCGCACCGCGAGCGGGTCATTGAGATCAATATCCAGCAGCCGGTTAACATCATCGACGTCGATATTTTTCGGTAAGTGACGGGGGATTTTCGGCGCCGCAATCCCCTTTGCCGGGTTGGCGTTAAGCTCGCCCTGACTGACCATCCAGTCAAAGAAGCTACGTAGCGCGGAAAGCCGCAGCGCCAGGCTCGCCGGGCCTAAACCCGCGCGACGGCTGCGCACCGCAAAGCTGCGCACCTGAGCGGCATCGCAGTTCTGCCAGCTTTTCAGCCCGGCATCATCCGCCAGCGCCATCAGCGCTTCCAGCTGTCGCTGATAATTCGTGAGCGTAATCGGGCTAAGCTGGCGCTCAACGCCGAGATAGCGCAGGAAGCGTTCGACGCAAGGGTATAGCGGAGAGTGGATCATGCGCGTTCAATCCAACGCTCCAGCAGGCCGGGCAGCATGCGCGCGATCTCCTGCAGTAGCTGCGTCCCCTGGCCTTGCTGATAATGCTGCGGATCGCGGCTGCTGAAGAACATGACCCCCGGGGCGTCGTCATCGCCCAGTAGCGACATCGCCACCGAGCCGATGGCTTTCGCCTCCGGCAGTACTACCAGCAGCTCGGGCCCATTCAGCGGCCCAAGATAGTGTCGTTCGTGGCCTAATCGCTGGATGCGAATAGGTTCAAACGCCTGTCGGTTTAGCGCCAGATGGGTGAATTTAGACGGCGCGCCAAGCTGCCAGCTGTCCGGGAACAGGCGCACCGTCGCGCCCGCCAGGCCAAGCTCGCGCGCCCAGCGATGAAAGCGGTTGAGCATTTCATCCAGGCTATCGGCGGATGCCAGACGCGTCTGCAGATGGAACAGGCGCTGAAACAGGCTTTGATTCGCCGTCGCCTGTTCCATCAGCAGCGTCATGTTTTCTTCCAGCACGTTGATATGGTTACGCGCCCGCAGCATGTGCCACTCCACCAGCGAGATGGTTCCGCGCACCGGATGCGGGACGCGGATATGTTCAACCTGCGCCGCATTACGAATAAAGAACTCAGGATTTTGCAGCAGATAATCTACTACCGCGCTATCGTCGAGCGCTGTGGCGAGTTCCTGCTGTTCTTCCCCGATCTGTTTCATAGATGAATAAATCCGTCGTAGACGTGTGCCGCCGGGCCAGTCATAAACAACGGTTGACCCGGACCTTTCCAGGCGATGTCGAGACGCCCGCCTGGTAATTCCACGCGAACCTCTTCGGCGAGTAATCCCTGTTGGATACCTACCGCCACCGCCGCGCAGGCGCCGCTGCCGCAGGCCTGCGTTTCGCCTGCGCCGCGTTCATAGACGCGCAGACGAATGTGGGAGCGTTCCACCACCTGCATAAAGCCGATATTGGCGCGTTCCGGAAAACGTTCGTGGCTTTCCATCACCGGGCCGAGGGTTTCGACCGCGGCGGTTTCCACGTCATCAACCTGAATCACGCAGTGCGGATTGCCCATCGAGACCACGCCGCACAATACTGTCTGTTCGGCCGCACGCATAATATAGGTCTTTTCCGCTTTGTTAGCGCGGAACGGGACCTGAGACGGCTCGAAGTTCGGCTCGCCCATGTTAACGCGCACCAGATCGTCTTCCGTTACGCTTAATACCATACGACCGTTGGCGGTGCTCACGCGGATATCACGTTTATTGGTCAGGCCTTTTAAACGGACAAAGCGGGCGAAGCAGCGCGCGCCGTTGCCGCACTGCGAGACTTCACTACCGTCTGCATTGAAGATGCGGTAATGGAAGTCCAGATCGGGATCGTACGGCGGCTCGACGACCAACAGCTGGTCAAAGCCAACGCCAAGATGTCGATCCGCGAGGCGACGAATCAGCTCCGGTGAGAAGAAAACATTCTGCGTTACCGCATCAACAACCATGAAGTCGTTGCCGAGGCCATGCATTTTAGAGAACTGCATTATCTACTCCAATTGCGCGGAACAGAACGTGATCGTTAGTAATTAACCTGAGTCGGACCGCCATTATCGCCGCGATCGTTACGATCCGGCGTCGCGCTCTGAATACCTGGATTAACCGGCTTGGTCGGCGGCGGCGCGGTTTTGTCCGCCGGCGGGAAGTACAGCGGCCCTTTCAAGCCGCAGCCGGTCAGGCTGAAGACGGCAAACAGAACGGCAAGCGTGGGTAAAACGTTTTTCATTGATAATTGCCCATGATTCATTCGTTACTGCTTTCTATCATCGCAGGAGAAGACGTAAAAGCAAGCGTTTAGCATCCGACTGCGCGCGCTTTTGTTTCGCGCTATACTGCGGCCATCTTCAAAAATCATAAAAGCAGAATATAACTATGAACGACAGTGAATTCCATCGCCTGGCCGATAGCCTGTGGATGACCATCGAAGAACGTCTGGACGACTGGGACGGCGACAGCGATATCGACTGCGAAATCAATGGCGGCGTGCTGACCATCAGCTTCGAAAACGGCAGCAAAATCATTATTAACCGTCAGGAACCGCTGCATCAGGTGTGGCTGGCGACCAAGCAAGGCGGCTACCATTTCGACCTGAAAGGCGACGAGTGGATCTGCGATCGCAGCGGCGAAAGCTTCTGGGATTTGCTGGAACAGGCGGCGAGCCATCAGGCCGGCGAGTCGGTGAGCTTCCGTTAATGACGTGTTTCCCGGATGGCGGCGCATCGCGCCTTATCCGGGCTACCCGCCGACATAGAACCGTAGCCCTGCTAAGCGCAGCGCCAGCAGGGAATATCTCCGGATAGCGGCTCGCGCCTTATCCGACCCGGGCAACCAAAACCTACGAGTAGCGCTGCTGCAGCACCGGTGAGGCGACCGCTTCCTGGCCCGGCGGCACCGCGGCGGCAATCGCCTGGCTGCGGAATGGAATGACCTGCGTACGCCCTTCGACATCGACAATTTGATAGAACTGCGGCAGGTTGAAGTTGATAAAGCTTGAGCCGTAGGTAAAGCGATCGTGCGATGACGAATAGAAGCGGCTGACGTCGCGCACCAGCTCTTCTTTGCTGCCCTCGCAGTGGTGATAGACCTCGGCGCGGTTACTTTCATCAAGAATGTAGATGTTAAAGCCGCTGTCGTTATCATCCGCATCTTCAAAGAAGAATTGAATAATCCCTTCGCTGGCGAAGCCATCTACCACCGCCGGTAGCTTAACGTGGTTGGTTTCTACCTGTACCGACAGGCCGTGGAGCTTGTTGTGCGAGATGGCGCCGTAGAACTCAATGGCGTTTTCCAGCTTCTGCACCGAAACATTCAGACGCTCAAAGAACAGGCCCCAGGTCTGGCCGGAAACGCGCAGCGCTTTGAAGCGCCCGGTATCCTGACGGGTACTGGAGAGGCGCAGTTCGATGCACTCGGAGACCATCTGCTGCACGCGGGTGCGGATCAGGCCGCGCAGGTGCTGGCTATAGCAGAACACCTCCACGCTATCCGGCGGCGCGGCGTCCTGATGCATTTTACCGAGAATGGTCTTCAGCGCTTCGATCATCGCCTGCTCGCCGTTAAAGTGCAGCGTACGCACTTCGTTCCACGAGTTGCGGTACAGCAGATCGACGCTGCCAATCAGGCATTTCTGCTCTTCGCCGAAGCTGAAGACATCCAGCTTACGGAAATCAAAGTGCACGACCTGATTACGGAAGGCCGCCGTCGGGTCATATTCAAGGTTGACGATAATCGCCAAGTGGCGAATTTCACACGGGCTATACAGCGCTTTTGGCGTCGGCGCCGGCAGGCGCAGCGGGAAGTGGTGCGACACATCGGCCACCATTTCCTGCAGCTTCGGCAAATCAACAATGCCGTTGCCCTTAATAAACAGGCGGGTGCGTGAGGTCAGCAGGCCGTTAAACCAGGCCCAGGCCACCAGCTTATTAAGATAACGGTTATATTCCAGCGGCTGATGGCTGATGATCGATTCCATATCCGGCGCGCGGTTATACAGATACCAACCGGTACGGTTGGCACGGCCCGGCGGCACGTGGATAAAGGTCAGATTCGGTTCCGACAGGTCCGGCGAGATTTGCGGGTTCACCAGCGTAACCTTGCCCGGCAGCGCTTCAAAAGCCGCATACAGCTTACGCGTCAGTACGCCGATATCCTGCGGGCTGGCGGAAACGCTGAGGTTATTGCGCCGTGCGAAACGAATCAGATTACGATAGCTCTGCATCATCGCGTCGAGCAGTTCGTTATGCGCCTTGCGCACTTCATCGATTTTCCAGTTCGCGCGGTTGTCGAGCATCATCAGACGCTTTTCATCCCAGCCCCACTCTTTCACCAGTTGGCTGACGACTTCACGACGCCAGCCCACGCAGGCGCGCTCGCGGCTGAGTTTTTCACACACTTTCAGGTAGAAGCAGCGGCGTACCAGATCGAGACGGGTGTCATCTTCGATGGCCTGCAGATAGGCGGTTACGCGCTCCAGCATCATGCAGTACGGATCGAGGCCGAAAGAGACGATCTCGCCGTCATGCAGGCGCTGTTTAATGTCTTTTGCCAACAGGCGGTTGTTGGGATACTCCCAGGAGTAGGCTTCCAGCAGCAGCGTTTTCAGCACCGCTTTATACGGGGAGTCGATACTCTTATACAGCTGCCACAGGCTGGCGCCGAAGTACTCTTCCGCCGACAGCGAGCTAAGGCCGCCCAGGTCAAGCCATTCATTTGGCGTCAGCACGCCCTGCGCGTACAGCCCCATCACGTAATCGTCGTAGTGGTCTTCTTCGTCGCACGGCACCATATTCCACAGAATACGTTTCCCGGCGAGGCGTACGGCGGTACGGTAGAACTCATCGAGCAGTAAAATATGCTGGGTTGAACCGCAGTCTTCACCGCCAAGGCTGCCGCTTTCGTTATGGCGGAAGCGGTTTTCGTCGATCAGGAAGAAGCTAACCTCGACGCCGAGCGAGGCCGCCCAGCTTTCGAGCAGGCTGCATTTACGCTGCAGCAGCTGACGCTCTTCGGTATCCAGCCAGGCCTGGTGGCATACCCAGATATCCAGATCGGAAGAACAGCTTTGCCCAACGGAGGAGGTGCTGCCCATCGAGTAGACGCCGGTGATCGGCAGCTCGCCTTTCGGCGGTTCCTGGGTCTGCAGGCCGCGATGGAGTTCGAGTTCGTCAAGGTAGTGGCGTTGGGTTTCATCAGGCGTGTAGAGGCAAATGCCACGGGGAACGTTACCGTCAAGGTAACCCGGCATCAGCGGGTGATGATAATGTAGTAATGTCGGCAGAAGACTGTAAACCTGCTGGAAAGCGGGTCCCATGGCAGCAAGCGCGCGATCCACGCGCAGTTGGTTGATGGCATCCAGTCTCTGTTTCAGTGTCTCAATATAG
>CABUCP010000099.1 GCA_902490055.1 uncultured Klebsiella sp.
AGCATCATCGGTAACGGTGTTGTGCTGTCTCCGGCTGCGCTGATGAAAGAGATGAAAGGTCTGGAAGACCGTGGTATCCCTGTTCGTGAGCGTCTGCTGCTGTCTGAAGCCTGCCCGCTTATCCTCGACTATCACGTTGCGCTGGACGTAGCGCGTGAAAAAGCACGCGGTGCGAAAGCTATCGGTACGACCGGTCGCGGCATCGGCCCGGCTTACGAAGATAAAGTCGCTCGTCGCGGCCTGCGCGTTGGCGACCTGTTTGATAAAGCCACCTTCGCTGACAAACTGAAAGAAGTGATGGAATATCACAACTTCCAGTTGGTGAATTTCTATAAAGCAGAAGCCGTTGACTATCAGAAAGTGCTGGACGATGTGATGGCGATTGCCGACATCCTCACCGGTATGGTGGTTGACGTTTCCGATCTGCTGGATCAGGCGCGTCAGCGCGGCGACTTCGTGATGTTCGAAGGCGCCCAGGGTACGCTGCTGGATATCGACCACGGTACCTATCCGTACGTAACCTCTTCCAACACCACCGCTGGTGGCGTGGCGACCGGCTCCGGCCTGGGCCCGCGTTATGTGGATTACGTTCTGGGTATCATCAAAGCTTACTCTACTCGCGTAGGCGCGGGCCCGTTCCCGACCGAGCTGTTTGATGAAACCGGCGAGTTCCTGTGCAAGCAGGGTAACGAATTCGGCGCCACCACCGGCCGTCGTCGTCGTACCGGCTGGCTGGACTCCGTCGCGGTACGCCGCGCGGTGCAGATTAACTCCCTGTCTGGCTTCTGCCTGACCAAACTGGACGTCCTGGACGGCCTGAAAGAAGTGAAAATCTGCGTTGGCTACCGTATGCCGGACGGTCGTGAAGTCACGACCACTCCGCTGGCTGCCGACAACTGGGAAGGTATCGAGCCTATCTACGAAACCATGCCGGGCTGGTCCGAAACCACTTTCGGCGTGAAAGAGCGCAGCGGCCTGCCGCAGGCAGCGCTGAACTACATCCAGCGTATCGAAGAGCTGACCGGCGTGCCGGTTGATATCATCTCTACCGGTCCTGACCGTACTGAGACTATGATTCTGCGCGACCCGTTCGACGCATAATCATCATCCAGGGGCGCCGTTCGGGCGCCCTTGTTTTTGTAGTTCACCCGCCCCATTTCAAATAAATTAGCGGCCTGAGCGCTGGCTGGTTTATCATCAATAGAGTTAATACCCGCGGATTCACCGCTTTCCCCTTACCCTGAGGTTGATGTGCAGTTAACGAGTTTCACCGATTATGGATTACGCGCGCTGATTTATATGGCGTCGTTGCCGGATGGCCGCATGACCAGCATTTCCGAGGTGACGGATGTCTATGGCGTTTCCCGTAATCATATGGTCAAAATAGTCAATCAGTTAAGCCGTGCCGGCTACGTGACGGCCGTGCGGGGAAAGAATGGGGGAATTCGCCTCGGTAAGCCGGCTAAAATGATTCGCGTGGGTGATGTCGTGCGCGATCTGGAACCGCTATCGCTGGTGAATTGCAGCAGCGAATTTTGCCACATTACTCCCGCTTGCCGCCTGAAACAGGCACTTGCCGAAGCCGCGCAAAGTTTCCTGAAGGAACTGGATAACTATACGTTGGCCGATTTGGTTGAAAAGAATCAACCGCTATATAAATTATTACTGGTGGAAGAAAAGCCCTGAGTGATTCGCGCCGCAGCGTAAAGAGAACCAACAAAGCGGCGGCGTGAACAACATTAAGACTTTCATCGGAGATGACAACGGAGGAACCGATATGTCACAAGATCCATTCCAGGAACGCGAAGCTGAGAAGTACGCGAATCCAATCCCGAGCCGGGAATTTATCCTCGAACATTTAACCAAACGTGAAAAACCGGCCAGCCGCGATGAGCTGGCAATCGAGTTGAATATCGAGGGCGAAGAACAAATAGAAGCGCTGCGTCGCCGCCTGCGTGCGATGGAGCGCGATGGTCAACTGGTCTTCACTCGCCGTCAGTGTTATGCGCTGCCGGAGCGCCTTGATTTAGTGAAAGGCATCGTAATTGGTCACCGCGACGGCTACGGCTTTTTACGCGTCGAAGGGCGCAAAGATGACCTGTACCTTTCGTCAGAACAGATGAAAATGTGCATCCACGGCGATCAGGTGCTGGCGCAGCCGCTGGGCGCGGACCGCAAAGGCCGCCGCGAAGCGCGCATCGTTCGTGTCCTGGTACCGAAAACTAGCCAGATTGTCGGCCGCTACTTTACCGACGCCGGCGTAGGCTTCGTGGTGCCGGACGACAGCCGCCTGAGCTTCGATATTCTGATCCCGCCAGAAGAGATTATGGGCGCGCGCATGGGCTACGTGGTGGTGGTCGAACTGACCCAGCGCCCAACCCGCCGCACCAAGGCAGTGGGTAAGATCGTTGAAGTGCTGGGCGACAACATGGGCACCGGGATGGCCGTCGATATGGCGCTGCGTACCCATGAGATCCCTTACGTCTGGCCGCCGGCGGTGGAAAAACAGGTTTCTGGCCTTAAAGAGCAGGTGCCGGAAGAGGCGAAAGCCGGGCGCGTCGATCTGCGCTCCCTGCCGCTGGTTACCATTGACGGCGAAGATGCCCGCGACTTTGATGATGCGGTGTACTGTGAGAAAAAACGCGGCGGCGGCTGGCGCCTGTGGGTGGCTATCGCCGACGTGAGCTACTACGTGCGTCCAGGTACGCCGCTGGACGGCGAAGCGCGTAGCCGCGGAACCTCGGTTTATTTCCCTTCGCAGGTCGTACCGATGCTGCCGGAAGTGCTGTCCAACGGCCTGTGCTCGCTGAACCCGCAGGTCGATCGCCTGTGCATGGTCTGCGAAATGACGATTTCGTCAAAAGGCCGCCTGACCGGCTATAAGTTCTATGAAGCGGTGATGAGCTCCCACGCCCGCCTGACCTATACCAAGGTGTGGCATATGCTGCAGGGCGATCAGGAGCTGCGTGAGCACTATGCGCCGCTGGTGAAGCATATTGAAGAGCTGCATAACCTCTACAAAGTGCTGGATGGCGCCCGCGAAGAGCGCGGCGGTATCTCATTTGAAAGTGAAGAAGCTAAATTCATCTTCAACGCCGAGCGCCGTATCGAGCGTATTGAACAGACGCAGCGTAACGATGCGCACAAGCTGATTGAAGAGTGCATGATCCTCGCGAACATCTCCGCGGCGCGCTTTGTTGAGAAAGCGCAGGAGCCGGCGCTGTTCCGTATTCACGATAAGCCAAGCACTGAAGCGATTACCGCTTTCCGTACCGTGCTGGCGGAACTGGGGCTGGAGCTGCCGGGCGGCAACAAGCCGGAGCCGCGCGATTACGCCGAGCTGCTGACTTCCATCGCCGATCGCCCGGATGCCGAAATGCTGCAAACAATGCTGCTGCGCTCTATGAAGCAGGCTGTTTACGATCCGGAAAACCGCGGTCACTTCGGTCTGGCGCTGCAATCATATGCCCACTTCACCTCGCCGATCCGTCGTTATCCTGACCTGTCGCTGCACCGCGCCATCAAGTATCTGCTGGCGAAAGAGCAGGGGCATAAAGGCAATAGCACCGAGACCGGCGGCTGGCACTACAGCATGGAAGAGATGCTGCAACTGGGCGAGCACTGCTCGATGACCGAACGCCGCGCCGATGAAGCGACGCGCGAAGTCTCCGACTGGCTGAAGTGCGACTTCATGCAGGACCAGGTAGGCAACACCTTCTCCGGCGTGATCGCCAGCGTCACCGGTTTTGGTTTCTTCGTCCGCCTGAACGATCTGTTTATCGATGGCCTGGTGCACGTCTCCTCGCTGGATAACGACTATTATCGTTTCGACCAGGTAGGGCAGCGGCTGATCGGCGAGTCCGGTGGTCAGACATACCGCCTGGGCGACCGCGTAGAAGTCCGCGTCGAAGCGGTCAATATGGACGAGCGTAAGATTGATTTTAGCCTGATTTCCAGCGAGCGCGGCCCGCGCAACGTCGGCAAAACCGCGCGCGAGAAAGTAAAAAAGGGCGCGCCGGGTAAAAACGGCGGCGGCCGTCGTCGTCAGGTCGGTAAGCAGGTAAACTTCGAGCCGGATAGCGCCTTCCGCAAGGATAAAGAGAAAGCTAAAGCGAAGCCGAAAGGCGAGAAGAAAGCGAAAAAACCGTCGGCGAAAACGCAGAAAATCGCCGCCGCGACCAAAGCCAAGCGCGCGGCGAAAAAGAAAAACGCCGAGTGATTGACGTTCCTTCACCCTGCGCCTGCTGGCGCGGGGTGAAGGGGACGGATAACAGAACCTAAAACGAGTACACCAATGAGTGAAATGATTTACGGCATCCATGCGGTGCAGGCACTGCTGGAACGCGCACCTGAGCGTTTTCAGGAAGTTTTTATTCTGAAAGGCCGTGAGGATAAGCGTCTGCTGCCGCTTATCCATGCCCTCGAAGCGCAGGGCGTGGTGATTCAGGTCGCCAGCCGTCAATACCTCGACGAGAAAAGCGAAGGCGCGGTGCATCAGGGGATTATCGCCCGCGTGAAGCCGGGACGTCAGTATCAGGAGAACGATCTTCCGGATCTGCTGGCGCAGTTCGAACAGCCGTTCCTGCTGATCCTCGACGGCGTGACCGATCCGCACAATCTCGGCGCCTGCCTGCGTAGCGCCGACGCTGCCGGCGTACATGCGGTGATCGTGCCGCGCGATCGTTCAGCCCAGCTCAATGCTACGGCGAAGAAAGTCGCCTGCGGCGCGGCGGAAAGCGTTCCGCTGATCCGCGTCACCAATCTGGCGCGTACCATGCGTCTGCTGCAGGAAGAAAACGTCTGGATCGTCGGTACCGCCGGCGAAGCCGACCATACGCTGTTCCAGAGCAAAATGACCGGCCCGATGGCGCTGGTGATGGGCGCGGAAGGCGAAGGTATGCGCCGCCTGACCCGCGAGCATTGTGATGAACTGATTAGCATCCCGATGGCCGGCAGCGTTTCATCACTCAACGTCTCCGTCGCGACCGGTATCTGTCTGTTTGAAGCGGTGCGCCAGCGCAGCTAAGCCGCCGCTGGCGCGGTCGACTAGTCGTCCAGCGCGCGCAGGTGATCGTTCTTATTGAGCGTCATCAGCGCGGCGATGCTGACGACAGCCGTCGCCATGACGTAGTACGCCGGAATATCCACATTACCGGTCTGTTTAATCAGGCCGGTAATAATCAATCCGGCGCAGCCGGAGAAGACGGCGTTCGATAGCGAGTAGGCCAATCCCAGCCCGGTATAACGCACTCTGGTCGGGAACATTTCCGCCAGCATCGCCGGCCCCGGTCCTGCCAGAATGCCCACTAATCCGCCCGCAATTAGCACCACAAGACCTTTCACCAGCAGCGTACTGCTTTCCGCCTGCAATATTTTCAACAGCGGTAGAGCCAGTACCAACAGCAATACGGCAGCCGCCACCATTATCCGCCGACGTCCCCATTTATCGCTGAGCATCCCCGCAGGCAGGATAGTCATGGCGAAGCCGATGTTGGAGATCACCGCAATCAGCAGCGCCTGATTAAAACCGGTATGTAGTGCGGACTGTAAGTACGAAGGCATGATCACCAGGTAGGTATAACCCGCCGCCGACCACACCATCAGCCGACCAATGCCGGTGACTATTGCTTTGATGGTCTGTCTGATATTGGCGCTGGCCGCGGCTGGCGGCGGCGCTTCCTGCTGGCGTAAAAAGCCCGGCGTCTCTTCCATTTTCACGCGTAGCCACAGCGCGACGATCCCCATTGGGATGGCGAGGAAGAAAGGAATTCTCCAGCCCCAGTCGTGGAGCGCCTCGGGGCTGAGCACGGTGGATATCAGCGCCACTACACCTGCGCCAGCCAGCAACCCTAGCGCGACGGTAAAGGATTGCCAGGCGCCGTATAGCCCGCGTTTGCCTTTTGGGGCGAACTCGGTCATCAGCGATACCGCGCCGCCGTACTCTCCGCCGGCAAACAGCCCCTGCAAAATGCGTAGTCCGGTCAGAATGAGCGGCGCGGCAATACCGATGCTGGCGTAAACCGGCACCAGGCCGATCGCCGTGGTCGCGAGGGTCATCATCACCAGCACGATAATCAGCGTGGGTTTACGCCCAATACGATCGCCCAGGCGGCCAAAAACGATGGCGCCCAGCGGGCGAAAGAAGAAAGCAATCGCAAAGGAGGCGTAGGTCAGAATAAGGCCGGTAAGCGGCGCTTCCCCCGCCAGCTGAAAGAAATTTTTGGCGATCACGGTGGCCAGAAAGCCATACACCGCGAACTCGTACCATTCAATGAAGTTGCCGATAGAACCGGCGATCAGCGCGCGCTTTTGCGCCGCCGACGTTGTGCTGGCGGTATGCATAGGAAGTCCCGATTCAAACAAAATAGTCACGAATGAATAAATTATTCCATACATTTTTATCGAGGAAATTTTAAATTCTTATGCCTGTGATGGGCTTCACGAAGGCGCGATGGTTTTTTTGTGACCGCTTTCGCGGGCGAGGTTTGGTACGGGTGACCATACTTAACGCAGAGCCATTGACGGAGGGAGACACAATGCACTGGCAAACACATACCGTATTCAACCAACCGACGCCGCTGTGCAACAGCAATCTGTTTTTGTCCGATATCGCGCTTTGCGAAGCAGTGGTGCGCGAAGGCGCGGGCTGGGATGGTGACTTACTGGCCAGCATCGGCCAGCAGCTTGGCACCGCGGAATCTCTGGAACTGGGAAGGCTGGCCAATAGTAATCCACCGGAACTGCTACGCTATGACGCTACTGGCGCCCGGCTTGACGACGTGCGTTTTCACCCTGCCTGGCATCTGCTGATGCAGGGGTTGTGCGCCAATCGGGTGCATAATCTTGTCTGGCAGGACGATGCCCGTGACGGGGCGTTTGTTGCCCGTACCGCCCGTTTTATGCTGCATGCGCAAGTTGAGGCGGGAACGTTGTGCCCGATAACCATGACTTTCGCCGCCACGCCGCTGCTGCAGCGCGCGCTGCCCACCGCGTTTAGCGACTGGCTGCCGCCGTTGCTCAGCGACCGCTATGACCCGCATCTTGCGCCAGGGGATCAGAAACGGGGGCTGCTGATTGGCATGGGAATGACGGAGAAACAGGGCGGTTCTGATGTCCTTAGTAATACTACCCGGGCGGAAAAAACGGCGGAGGGATTCTATCGACTGGTGGGGCACAAATGGTTCTTCTCGGTGCCGCAGAGCGATGCGCATCTGGTCCTGGCTCAGGCGTCGGGCGGGCTCTCTTGTTTCTTTGTGCCGCGCTTTTTACCCGACGGACAGCGTAATGGCGTGCGCCTGGAGAGGCTGAAAGATAAATTAGGTAATCGATCTAACGCCAGCAGCGAAGTGGAATTCTTTGACGCCTGCGGATGGCTGGTGGGCGAAGAGGGCGATGGCGTGCGGCAAATCCTCAAAATGGGCGCGCTGACCCGCTTTGACTGCGCGGCCGGCAGCCATGCCCTGATGCGCCGAGCTTATTCGGTGGCGCTGTACCACGCGCTGCAGCGCCAGGCATTCGGCAAGGATCTGGTCGATCAGCCGATGATGCGTCAGGTGCTGGGCCAGATGGCGTTACGGCTCGAAGGGCAGACCGTCTTCTTGTTCCGTCTGGCCCGCGCCTGGGATCGCCGGGATGACGCACAAGAGGCGCTGTGGGCTCGGTTATTTACTCCTGCCGCCAAGTTCGCTATCTGCCGTGCCGGTATGCCGTTTGTCGCTGAAGCGATGGAAGTGCTCGGCGGTATCGGTTATTGCGAAGAGAGCGAGCTGCCGCGGCTGTATCGCGAGATGCCGGTCAACAGTATCTGGGAGGGGTCCGGTAATATTATGTGTCTTGATGTGATGCGGGTGCTCGGCAAGCAGCCGGCGGCGGTAGATTTGCTGGCGGCGGAGTGTGCTGAAGTTAAAGGGCAAAACCGACATTACGATCGCGCATGGCGTCGACTCCAGCAGTTGCTGCGCCGACCTACAGAAGCCCAGGGGCGTGAAATAACCCGTCTGGTATATCGTTTGGGAGCCGGCGCGCAGATGCTGCGCTTTGCTTCGCCGCCGCGGGCGGAGGCCTGGTGCCGGATGATGCTGGATACGCGGGGCGACATCCGGCTGGATGGTCAGACGCTGGACGAGCTGCTGCTGCGAGCGACGGGACGCGGCCGTCAGGCGTAGAGAATGGCCTGTACCCGCCAGTTATCCGGCTGTGGTTCTTCATACATCTGGACGATTCGATACCAGGAGGCGCCTTGCTCATCGGCCTTAACGGCGATGGCGTGCTCGACATCTTGTTGACTGCCGGAAATATTATTGACGGAAATCAGACCGATTTCGTTCAGGCCGGTGACGCAATCCGCACTGGCGAATTCGGCTGACTGAGCGGAAGTATTGGCCGTCGCGCTGGTCAGCAACAGGCTGGGTAAGGTCAGTGATCGTTTCATCGTCAGCTCCATTTCACGTAATCCCGAGGGCAGTCCGTTTGCTAACGTTCCGCCAAAAGGCTGGCCGAACGTTATTATGCGCAGGAGAACGTGAATGGACGCAAAGCAGTGTAAAGCTGATTAAAAATGCATCGCACTGCTATTTATGGTACAGAATCGCTTGCGAATACCACTGGCCGGGAACCATGGTGTCATCAATCATAACGATGACGTAGTAATCCGCTTTGGCGGCTTCCGCTTTAGTTTTCAACGCAGCTTCGACGTCCATCGGCGAGCCGTACATCAACACGCTGATGGTCCCCATCTTCTGTAGACCCGTCGTCTGATTGCGACGAATCTCCTGCGGATGATCGCTGGCCGGCGGCGGCGCCTCCGGCGTCCCCTGCAGGATGCTACATCCGCTTAAGGCGAGAGCCAGTAACCACGGTGTAAACCTACGCATAACCATATCTCGTTTCCTGATAGTGATAGTGTAGTGGT
>CABUCP010000100.1 GCA_902490055.1 uncultured Klebsiella sp.
AAGTATTCTATACCAATAAGAATATAAAAAACAAATCGAGAAAAGAAAAATAAAAGCCGTTAATCCCGATGAGTCAAAATGGCCCCAATTGACTCATCATTTGGGCGAAAACTGTGCAGAACCGGCAGTCGAACCATTCGGCTGATACATGGAATGCCTGGAAGGCACAACGACTGCCAATTTCGGTTCGTAATATCGATTTTGTTTAAAGGAAAACAGCATGAAAATCAAAACACTGGCAATCGTTGTTCTGTCAGCCCTGTCCCTGAGCTCCGCGGCGGCCTTGGCCGATACCACCACGGTAAATGGCGGTACAGTGCATTTTAAAGGAGAAATCGTCAACGCAGCCTGTGCAGTCGATGCCGGTTCTATCGATCAGACCGTTCAGTTAGGCCAGGTTCGTTCGGCAAAACTGGCTACTGCGGGCAGCACCAGCTCCGCCGTTGGCTTCAACATTCAGTTAGATGACTGTGATACTACCGTTGCCACTAAAGCCTCCGTTGCTTTCTCCGGTACCGCGGTTGATACCACCAACACCAGCGTTCTGGCACTGCAGAGCTCCGCCGCTGGCGGCGCGACCAACGTCGGCGTACAGATTCTGGATAAAACCGGGACTCCGCTGGATCTGGACGGCGCAACCTTCAGCGCGGCCACCACGCTGAACGACGGCACCAACATCATTCCTTTCCAGGCGCGTTACTACGCCACTGGCGCTGCTACTGCCGGTACTGCTAACGCAGACGCCACTTTCAAAGTGCAATACGAGTAATTCAAACATCAGACAGGGAAGTATTCCGGGCCAGGATGGCCCGTTATCCACAACAGGATTGGGGTGATAACGATGCAAGGAGTGAAAACTGGCCTGCTGATGTTTCTGCTACCACCGCTGGCGCTGGCCGGCAATCACTGGAACGTGACGGTGGCCGGGGGAAACATGCGTTTCCAGGGGGTCATCATCGCCGAGTCCTGCCGCGTTGAGGCAGGCGACCAGCAGATGACGGTCAATATGGGGCAGATCAGCAGCAATCGCTTTCATTCAGCAGGGGAAGATGCCAACCCCGTGCCATTCGATATTCACCTTCAGGACTGCAGTACCGCGGTCAGCCAACGCGTCGGCGTAGCGTTTAACGGCGTGGCTGATGGCAAAAATCCGGACGTGCTCTCGGTTGGTGAAGGACCAGGAATCGCCACCGGCGTCGGCATCGCGTTGTTTGATAAAGAAGATCAATTGATTCCGCTGAATAGCCCGCCGGGCGCCTGGCGGCGGCTGTATACCGGCCCCACCACGCTGCATTTCGTCGCCAAATATCGGGCGACCGGCAATCAGGTCACCGGGGGAGCGGCAAACGCGCAAGTTTGGTTCTCTCTGACCTATCAGTAATTAACCAGCAGAGATACCGGAAACAGGAAACAACGGTGAGTACAAAAGGGGTAAACGTGAAAAAGAGACTGGGGATGACGCGCGGACTACTGGCGGGATTATTGATGATGGCCGCAAGCGGCTACTCCGCCTGGGCTCAGGCTGGCGTCGCGCTCGGCGCTACGCGGGTTATCTATCCGGCCGGGCAAAAGCAGGTGCAGTTAGGCGTAACCAATAATGACGATAGCAGCACCTATCTGATTCAGTCGTGGGTGGAGAACGCCGACGGCGGCAAAGATGGCCGCTTCGTGATCACCCCGCCGCTGTTTGCCATGCAGGGGAAAAAAGAGAATACCCTGCGCATTATTGACGCGACTAATCAGCAGCTACCGCAGGATCGCGAAAGTCTGTTCTGGATTAACGTCAAAGCCATCCCTTCGATGGACAAATCCAAGCTCAGCGACAACACCCTGCAGCTGGCGATTATCAGCCGTATCAAGCTCTATTACCGCCCTGCGAAGCTGGCGCTACCGCCGGATCAGGCGGCGGAGAAGCTGAGCTTTAGCCGCAGCGGTTCCTCGCTCACGCTGACGAACCCAACGCCTTACTATCTGACGGTCACCGAACTCAACGCCGGAACCCGAGTGTTGGAAAACGCGCTGGTGCCGCCAATGGGCAAAACCTCCGTCAAGCTGCCGCCGGATGCCGGTAGCAACATTACTTATCGCACGATTAATGATTACGGCGCGCTGACTCCGCAAATGAAGGGCGTGCTGCGTTAACACAGGAGCGGTCCGCCGGGCGGGCCACTTCGCGCATAACAATAAGAACTGACAGCCGGGCGACTTCAGACCGGAGGGACTATGTCACATCTCAAATATGGACTGGACCGTTTTGGTTCCCGCAGCGCCTGGCACCGTTCGCGCGCTATTTTGGCCATGGCGAAATTCCCCGTGGCGCTTTGTTTTGTTCTGCAGGCAAGCCATGCGCAGGCAGATCTCTACTTTAACCCGCGTTTTTTGGCTGACGATCCCGCCGCGGTGGCGGATCTTTCCGGCTTTGAAAACGGACAAGAAGTGCCGCCCGGTACGTATCGCGTCGATATCTATCTTAACGATGGTTTTATGACCACCCGCGACGTGACTTTTCATCGCGGTGAAAAAGGCCACGGTCTGAGCCCGTGTCTGACCCGCGGCCAGCTGGCGAGTATGGGCGTCAACACCGCGGCGGTGACCGGGATGAACGCTCTCGCCGCCGATGCCTGCGTGCCGCTCACCGAACTCATCAACGATGCGACCACTCGTTTTGATGTCGGCCAGCAGCGCCTGTATCTCACCGTGCCTCAGGCCTTTATGGGCAACCGCGCGCGCGGCTATATTCCGCCTGAACTTTGGGACGATGGCATTAACGCCGGACTGTTGAACTACAACTTCACCGGTAACAACGTCCACAACGATACCGGCGGCAGCAGCAATTACGCCTACCTAAACCTACAAAGCGGCCTTAATCTCGGCGCCTGGCGCCTGCGGGATAACACCACCTGGAGCTATAGCAGCGGCGGCAGCAGTTCCAGCAATGAGAATAAATGGCAGCACGTTAATACCTGGCTGGAGCGGGATATTACCCCGCTGCGCTCACGTCTGACCCTTGGCGACAGCTACACCAACGGCGATGTCTTCGACGGCATTAATTTCCGCGGCGCGCAGTTGGCGAGCGATGACAATATGCTGCCGGATAGCCAGAAGGGCTTTGCCCCGGTGATCCACGGTATCGCCCGCGGCACCGCGCAGGTGTCAATCAAACAAAATGGTTATGAAATTTACCAGAGCACGGTACCCCCGGGCCCGTTCACCATTAACGACCTCTACGCCGCAGGCAACGGCGGCGACCTGCAGGTGACAATTAAAGAAAACGACGGCACCAGCCAGGTCTTCAGCGTGCCGTGGTCAACGGTGCCGGTGCTGCAGCGCGAAGGCCATACCCGTTATGCGCTGACCGCCGGCGAGTATCGCAGCGGCAACGATCAGCAGGAAGAACCGAAGTTCTTCCAGAGCACTCTCTTACACGGTTTACCCGCGGGCTGGACGCTGTACGGCGGAACCCAGCTTGCCGACCGCTACCGCGCCTTTAACTTCGGCGTGGGGAAAAACATGGGCGATTTCGGCGCCGTGTCGCTGGATATCACTCAGGCCAACGCCACGCTGCCGGACGACAGCGATCATCAGGGGCAGTCAATCCGCTTCCTCTATAACAAATCGCTGAGCGATGTCGGCACCAATATCCAGTTAGTGGGCTATCGCTACTCCACTAAAGGTTATTACAGCTTTGCCGATACTACCTACCGCCGGATGAGCGGTTACGACGTACAAACTCAGGATGGCGTGATCCAGGTGAAGCCGAAATTCACCGATTACTACAACCTTGCCTATAACAAGCGCGGCAAGGTGCAGGTAAGCGTCACTCAGCAACTGGGACGCACCGCCACCCTCTATTTGAGCGGCAGCCACCAGACCTACTGGTCGACCGGCAAAGCGGATCAACAACTGCAGGCCGGGCTTAACGCCGCGGTTGACGATATCAACTGGACGCTGAGCTACAGCCTGACGAAAAACGCCTGGCAGCAGGGGCGCGATCAAATGCTGGCGGTGAACGTCAATATTCCGTTCAGCCACTGGCTGCGCTCCGACAGCAAATCGGTATGGCGACACGCCAGCGCCAGTTACAGCATGTCGCACGATCTTAACGGCCGGATGACCAATCTGGCGGGGCTCTACGGCACCCTGCTGGAAGATAACAACCTGAGCTATAGCATGCAGACCGGCTACGCCAGCGGCGGCGAAGGCGATAGCAGCGGCACCGGTTATGCGGCGCTGAACTATCGCGGCGGCTACGGCAACGCCAACGTCGGCTACAGCCGCAGCGACGGCTTCAAACAACTGTACTACGGCGTCAGCGGCGGCGTGCTGGCTCACGCCAACGGCGTGACCCTGAGCCAGCCGCTGAATGACACGGTGGTGCTGGTGAAGGCGCCGGGCGCCGACAACGTGAAAGTGGAAAATCAGACCGGGGTGCGCACCGACTGGCGCGGCTACGCGGTACTGCCTTACGCCACCGAATACCGGGAAAATCGGGTGGCGCTGGATACCAATACGCTTGCCGATAACGTCGATCTCGACGATGCGGTGGTCAGCGTCGTACCGACCCACGGCGCGATCGTGCGGGCGGACTTCAAAGCCCACGTCGGAGTTAAGTTATTGATGACCCTGACCCACAACGGCAAACCGGTTCCGTTCGGCGCGATGGTTACCTCGGGCAGCAACCAGAGCGGCAGCATCGTGGCCGATAACGGCCAGGTCTACCTGAGCGGGATGCCGCTTGCCGGCAGCGTACAGGTGAAATGGGGCGAAGGCGCGGACGCCAGTTGCGTGGCCAGCTATCGCCTGCCGGAAGAGAGTCAGCGGCAGGCGCTGAGCCAGCTATCGGCAGAGTGCCGTTAAGGAACGCATGATGATAAAGAAACCACTTAACCTGCTCGGCGCCGTGTTGACGCTGGTCTGCGCCAACGCGTTTGCCGCGGACAGCACGATCACCATCAGCGGCTACGTGCGCGACAACGCCTGCGCGGTGGCTACCGAGTCAAAAGAGTTTACCGTCGATCTGATGGATAACGCCGCTAAACAGTTCAATGCAGTCGGCGCCACTACACCGCTGGTGCCGTTCCGTATCGTACTGTCGCCCTGCGGCAGTTCGGTCACGGCGGTGAAAGTTGGCTTTAGCGGGACCCCGGACAGCGACAATAACGACCTGTTGAAGATTGACGGCGGCGCATCGGCCGCGGCGGGTATGGCGGTGCAAATCCTCAATAACCAACAGGCGATGCTACCGATCAATGCGCCCTCTTCATCGATCGCCTGGACGACCTTAACGCCGGGGCAGACCAACACTCTCGGCTTTTACGCCCGGTTGATGGCGACCCGCGTTCCAGTGACCGCCGGCCACGTCTATGCCACCGCGACCTTTACCCTTGAATTCCAGTAACCGGAGGCTGAGATGAAACAACGATATGCAAGATGGCTTCTGGCGGGCGCGCTGACGTTAAACCTGAGTACGCTACAGGCCGCCGATATCACCATCACGGTGAACGGCAAAGTGGTAGCCAAACCCTGCACGGTTTCCACCGTTAACGCCAACGTCGATCTTGGCGATCTCTATACCTTCAGCCTGGTCTCGGCAGGTTCCGCTTCAGCGTGGCACAGCACCGCGCTCGATTTGAGCAACTGCCCGGTCGGCACCTCGCGGGTGGTCGCCACCTTTAGCGGCACGGCGGACAGCACCGGCTATTACAAAAACCAGGGCACCGCAGGAAATATCCAGCTCGAACTACAGGACGACAGCGGCACCACGCTCAACAACGGAGCGCAAAAATCGGTTCAGGTCGATGATAGCTCGCAGTCGGCGCGTTTTCCGCTGCAGGTTCGGGCCCTGTCGGTTAACGGCGGAGCCACCCAGGGAACCATTCAGGCGGTGATTAGCGTCACCTATACCTACGCCTGAGTCAGGAGAGTTTGTTCATGAAAAAAGTCATCGCTCTGTTTACCACCCTGCTGTTAATGGGCTGGTCGATTAACGCCTGGTCCTTCGCCTGTAAAACCGCCACCGGCGCGACGATTCCTATCGGCGGCGGATCGGCTAACGTGTACGTTAACCTGACCCCGGCGGTCAACGTCGGGCAAAACCTGGTGGTCGACCTGTCGACGCAGATTTTTTGCCATAACGACTATCCGCAAACCATTACCGACTATGTGACGCTGCAGCGCGGTTCCGCCTACGGCGGCGTGCTATCGAGCTTTTCCGGTACCGTAAAATATAACGGCAGCTCGTATCCGTTCCCAACCACCACGGAAACTGCGCGGGTGATCTACGATTCCACCACCGATAAACCCTGGCCGACCGTATTGTATCTAACCCCGGTCAGTACCGCAGGCGGGGTGGCGATTACCGCCGGATCGTTGATTGCAGTGCTGATCCTGCATCAGACCAACAACTACAACAGCGACTCCTACCAGTTTGTGTGGAACATTTACGCCAACAATGATGTGGTCGTGCCCACCGGCGGCTGCGATGTTTCCGCCCGTGATGTCACGGTAACCTTGCCGGATTATCCGGGGTCGATGGCGGTGCCGGTTACCGTTCACTGCGCGCAGAATCAAAATCTCGGCTACTACCTGTCCGGCACCACAGCCGATAGCGCGAATTCGATTTTCACCAATACCGCTTCGGCCTCGCCGGCGCAGGGGATTGGCGTCCAGATGACGCGTAACGGTACCGTGGTGCCGGCCAACAGTAATGTCTCACTGGGCACCGTGGGCACCTCGCCGGTCAACCTCGGCCTGACCGCCACTTACGCCCGCACCAGCGGCCAGGTGACGGCGGGCAACGTCCAGTCGATTATCGGGGTGACATTTGTCTATCAGTAAGCCCGATACGCCCCCGGCGCCGGCCCCGACGGACTATATTCTGTCGCCCTGCGCCATGGCGGCGGCAGGGTTAGCGAGGATGATCGACGACGGCGTATGCCGGCCGGTCTGGCTGCAGCCGCAGGCGCAGAGCGTGCTGTCGCTTCCAGCCACGGGTGACGTCCGGCAGATAGTGGTCTTTCTTCCCGACGATCCCTGGTGGCTGCTCTTCGTCCTCCGCGAAGCGGCCTGGCTGCTGATCCACGCCAAACGACCATTACCAATGGTGATCCTCAGCCGCAGCCCGGCGCCGTGGCTTTGGCAAACTCTGTTGCATCAGGTTGGCGACCGCCGCCTGCTTGCCGCCGTCCAGGCGGTCTCCTCCGATTTACCGTGGCGGCGTCTGGCGGCGCTGCTGAAAGGCGGCCTGGTCGGCTACCCCGCACTACAACAACTCTCGGCCATTGAAGCGCTGGCGCGCGGCAAGCCGCCGTCGGGCTTAAGTAAAATCGAACTTAACGCCACCCTCGCCCTGCTGTACGGCCACAGCATTACCAGCCAGGCGCAGATCCGCGGCGTCAGCCAAAAAACGCTCTACAACCAAAGAACATCAGGATTAAACAAGATGGTGGAGTATCATCCGCATCTGGCGACCCGTTTTCCCGGGAGCCGGAGCAAACGAGCATCAGGTCAGCCGATGACCGCGCTGACTCCCTTCGAACGTGAATTTATCCACGCCATCCACTGCCGGCAGATTTTTCCCGTCTTCCAGCCGATCGTCGACGAGCGCCTGCGTCTGCAGGGTATCGAGGTGTTGTCGCGCTGGCGAAAAGATGGCGTCGTGCTGCCGCCGGGAGAGTTTCTGCCGCATATCCGTTCCGAATACGCGTGGCTGTTGCTCACCGCTTTTGTCCTGCAGGAGGCGGTGCAAAACATCAACCGCTACCAGGGCGAGTTTTACTTTTCCGTCAATATTCCGCCCTGCATCGCCAATCACGATAATCTGGCGCGCATGATGGAGACCGCCTGGCAGCAGTTACAGAACCCGCTGTGGGCCGACCGGCTGGTGCTGGAATTTGCTGAAACCGTTGATTTACAACAGCAGGGCCAGGCGGTGGAGAATATGGCCAAAATACAACAGCAGGGCTTTCGCATCTTCCTTGATGATTGCTTCTCAAACAGCAGCGTGATGTTTCCAGTAAGGTCGGCGCGCTTTAGCGGCTACAAGCTGGATATGAGCATCGTTAATGATTTTCAGCGCGACCCTCATGCGCTGGTGTTGATTAAAAGCCTGGTCTACTACTGTCAGCTGACGCAGAGCCGCTGTATTGCCGAGGGGGTTGATAGCCTGGAGAAATTTAATCAGTTGAAAGCGCTGGGCGTGGATCGTTTTCAGGGCTATCTGTTCTCGCCGCCGATCGCGCGCGATCATCTGGGTGAGATCATCCAACGATTTTTACCGGATCACCCAACCAGCAGGCTGGCCGGATAAGGCGAGTAAGAATAGACGGCGCCAGCCAGATAGCCGGCGCCGCGGCTCAGGCGCGAATATCGTCGTACTCGCGGGTGTTATCAAATTCGTGTTTAGCGAACGGGCATAGCGGGATAATCTTGCGTTGTTCCTGACGCATTTTCTCGACTACCTTCGCCACCAACTGTTTGCCCACCCCCTGGCCTTTCAGGCTGGGATCAACATCCGTATGTTCAATAATGCTCAGATGCTCGCCGGTCGGTACAAAGACAATCTCCGCCACCTGATTTCCTTCGGCATCATTAACGTAAAACTTGTTGTGGCCTTGCAGAATTTCCATCGTTTCCTCGCTTATTTATGGCGATACTTTAATGCGCCGCTGGGGCAGGTATCGATCACTTTCACCACCGTTGCGACATCAACCTGATCGGGGATGATCCACGGTTTACGTTTCAGATTGAACAGCTTCGCGCTGCCGCGCACGCAGTTGCCCGAGTGCTGACAGATATCGGTATTGAAATAGACATCAATCTTCTC
>CABUCP010000101.1 GCA_902490055.1 uncultured Klebsiella sp.
CCGCATACTCCTTCAGCCGTTGGCGTTCTGATTGGTCATATGCCTTTTACTCACTTCAGTATTTACGCTTACCTTAACGCGTTTTGTACGAAAAATGCGCTCAACCGGGTTATTTATTGCGCTAAATCATTTTCCGCATGATTAAATAAAAACGGCCCGCGAGAGCATCCCCGCAGGCCGTTGCAGACCGCCCCTTCCGGGGCGGCGTAGCACAAAGATTACTTGTCGCTATCTTTCTGAATTTTCTTGATAATATTGGTAGTCGAACAGCCATCTTCGAAATTCAGCACCAGCACTTCGCCGCCGTTGGCCCACACCTCTTCACTACCGGCAATTTGCTCCGGCTTATAATCGCCGCCTTTCACCAGCAGATCCGGCAGGATCCCGGCAATCAGCCGCTGCGGGGTATCTTCTTCAAAAGAAACCACCCAGTCGACGGCTTCCAGCGCCCCCAGCACGATCATCCGCTGTTCCAGCGGGTTCACCGGACGAGTCTCGCCTTTCAATCGTTTGGTTGAGGCATCGCTGTTGACGGCGACGATCAGACGATCGCCCAGCTTACGTGCGTTGGCCAGATACGAAACGTGGCCTGCATGCAGAATGTCGAAGACGCCGTTGGTCATCACCACTTTTTCGCCGCGCTTACGCGCCGCGGCAACCGCCTGCTTCAGCTCATCTTCGTTCATCACGCCAAAACCGGTATCGGCACGCCCGCGCACCGCGTTTTCCAGCTCGATCGGCGAAACGGTGGAGGTCCCCAGCTTACCGACGACCACGCCGGCCGCCGCGTTGGCGAAATAGCACGCCTCTTCCAGCGTATTCCCCGCCGCCAGCGTCGCCGCCAGCACGCCGATAACCGTGTCGCCTGCGCCGGTGACATCGTAAACTTCCTGCGCCTGGGTCGGCATATGCAGCGGCGGACGACCCGGCTGCAGCAGCGTCATCCCCTGCTCGGAGCGCGTCACCAGCAGCGCGGATAGCTCGAAGTCGGCGATGATTTTCATGCCGCGGGCCACGATTTCAGCCTCGTCCTTGCACTTGCCGGCGACCGCTTCGAATTCAGAGAGGTTCGGCGTCAGCAGCGTTGCGCCGCGGTAGCGTTCAAATTCGGTGCCTTTCGGGTCAATCAGCACCGGTACGCCAGCATCGCGCGCCAGCTTGATCATCGTCTGCACGCTGGCCAGCGCGCCTTTCGCGTAGTCTGACAGCACCAACGCGCCGATAGAGCCCAACGCTTGTTGAATACGTTCATGCATCGGCTGCGGATCCACCCCGGAGAAGCCCTCTTCAAAATCGAGGCGAATCAGCTGCTGGTTGCGCGACAGCACGCGCAGCTTGGTGATGGTCGGATGCGTCGGTACCGAGACGAAATCGCACTTCACCTTCACGTCAGCCAGCGCTTTACTCAGCGCGCGCGCGGCGTCGTCGATGCCGGTCAGGCCGACCAGGCGGGAAGTCGCGCCGAGCGAAGCAATGTTCATCGCCACGTTAGCCGCGCCGCCAGGGCGTTCTTCGATATTTTCCACCTTCACCACCGGGACCGGGGCTTCCGGGGAAATACGGCTGGTCGGGCCGTACCAGTAGCGGTCCAGCATCACATCGCCAACCACCAACACTCCTGCACGTTCAAACTCTGGCAGCGTTACTTTCATTACTCTCTCCTGCGAGATGCAAACTTTGCGCGCGATAATAGCACACCCGATTTGTTAGTTAAGCCATCAACCACTTCTGCCAGCTGGCGCTCACCTGCTGGCGCTCGCCGGCAAAGGCGTCCGGCGCGACATTGCCCGGCTGCTCCTGCAGCGCCAGGTGGTGCAACGCATCGCGTAGCGTGGTGTAGGCATGGGTTAACGCCCGCGCTTCTTCATCGTCCATAATGTCGTTCTGCGCCAACAGCTCCAGAATACGCACATTGTCAGACCAGCGCGTCAGCTTCGGCTTGTGATGAGCGTAGCGCAGCACCAGATATTGGGTAATAAATTCAATATCGGTGATCCCGCCGGCATCGGCTTTGATATCAAAGCGATCGCGCTGCTTATTACCAAGATGCGCGCGCATTTTTTCCCGCATCTCCCGCACTTCGGTCTGTAGCGTCGCCCCTTCGCGCGGGGTGGTGAGGATATCGCGACGGATCGCGTCAAAGCGCGCCTGTAGCGCCGGGTCGCCATAAACGACGCGGGCGCGGACCAGCGCCTGATGTTCCCAGGTCCAGGCTTCATTACGCTGATAATCGGCGAAGGCGTCGGCGGTGGTCACCAGCATGCCTGCCGCGCCGGACGGACGTAAGCGAGCGTCCACTTCGTACAAGATCCCCGACGAGGTACGCGTGCTGAACAGATGCATGATCCGCTGGGCCAGGCGCAGATAAAACTGGCGGCCATCGATTTCCCGCTCGCCGTCGGTCATCACTTCCATCGGGCAGTCGTGGAGGAATACCAGATCGAGGTCGGAACTGTAGCCCAGCTCCCAGCCGCCGAGTTTACCGTAGCCCACCACCGCAAAGCCGCGTCCCTGGCGGTCGCGCAGGTGAGTCGGCTGACCATAGCGAGCCACCATCTGCAGCCACGCCTGCTGCACCACCGCGTCGATCATCGCCTCCGCCAGCCAGGTTAAGTGATCGCTCACTTTCATTACCGGCAGCGTGCCGGCAATATCGGCAGCGGCAATATGCAGGAGCTGCGCCTGCTTAAACTGGCGTAACGCCTCCAGTTGCTGCTCCTCATCATCTTCCGGCACGCGCAGCAAATACTGACGCAGTTCATCGCGGTAAGCATCGGTCGCCGTCGGTTGATACAGCGTGTTTGGATCCAGTAGTTCATCCAGGAGCAGCGGATGGCGCGCCAGCTGGCTGGCGACCATCGGCGAGGCCGCGCACAGGCTAATCAGATGTTTTAATGCCCCCGGAAACTCGCTGAGCAGCTCCAGATAGGTCGTGCGGGTAACAATGCCGGTTAGCAGCGGGGTGATCCGCGCCAACGGCAGCGGTGCATCCGCCCGCGAGCACACTTCGCTCAGCAGATGCGGCATCAGTTGGTCGAGCACCTGCCGCCCGCGCGGGCCAATGGTGCGCCGGTCAAGCTCTTTGCGAAAATCAGCGATCAGCGCCAGCACGCTGCGCCGATCGTTATCGTCAAGGTGCGCCAGCGCCGGCGTGGTGTCATCTTCTTCCAGCGCATCCTGCCATAGCTCGCGCCAGTACTCTTCCAGCTGTTCATCCGGTGATTGCGCTTCGTCGTCGCCAATAAGCTCGTTAAAGACGCGACGCACGCGGCGCATCTGCTCTTCAAGCTGCTCGCTAAGCGTTTGCCAGTCGGCGACGCGCATTCCCCACGCCAGACGCGCGCGGTTGAGCTCATCCTGCGGGAGAGTTTGAGTCTGCTCATCGTTAATGCTTTGCAGCAGGTTTTCGAGACGTCGCAGGAACAGATAGGCCTCGCGCAGCTGCGCGGCGTCGCCTTCCGGCAACAGGTGCAGCTCGTCGATAGCGCTCAGCGTCGGCAGCAGCGCACGCAGTTGCAGCGCCGGTTCGCGACCGCCGCGGATCAACTGGAAAACCTGGACGATAAATTCAACTTCACGAATACCACCCGCGCCGAGCTTGATATTGTCTTTCAGGCCGCGGCGGCGCACTTCACGGGCGATCATCCCTTTCATGTTACGCAGAGACTGAATGACGCTAAAATCGATGTAGCGGCGGAACACGAACGGGCGCAGCATGGCGCGCAGTTCGCTGGCATACACGCCGTCGTTGTCGCCCATGATCCGCGCTTTCACCATCGCGTAGCGCTCCCAGTCGCGCCCCTGCTCCTGGTAATAATCTTCCAGCGCCGCAAAGCTCAGCACCAGCGGGCCGCTGTCGCCAAATGGCCGTAGACGCATGTCCACGCGGTAGACGAAACCATCCTGCGTCGGCTGATCGAGCACTTTGATCAGCCGCTGACCCAGGCGGGTAAAGAACTGGGCGTTATCCAGCTCGCGGCGGCCGCCCTGGGTGGCGCCGTGTTCCGGCCAGGCAAAAATCAGGTCGATATCGGACGAAAAGTTAAGCTCGCCGCCGCCTAATTTCCCCATGCCGAGGATCAATAACGGCTGCGCTTCTCCCTGCGGATTGCACGGCGTGCCCCACTCGCGGCAGCAGGCGGCATACAGCCAGTCGCGGGCGGCGACGATTAACGTCTCCGCCAGCGCGCTGAGCTGCTGCAAACTGCTCTCTTCGCTAACCAGCAGCAGCGCCTGCGCCCAGGCGATACGTACCATAATACGGCGGCGGAACTGGCGTAGTTCGCGCATCAGCGCGGCCTCATCGGCCACATCCCGTAACTGCTCCGCCAACCAGTCGCCATAATGGCGCCACTCGTCGGCCTGCGGCGGCGCGCTTTCCAGTTCAGCCAGCCACTGCGGCTGGGCGGCCAGGCTCTGTTCGACGAATTCGCTGAATGTCATCACCGACTGCGCCTGCGCACTTAACGTTTGCAGGGGAAAATCTGCCGGAAGCCGGTTTACAACCGTCTGCCAGTGCTGCTGTAACTGCGAAGAAAGCGGCATTATAGGGGTCTCCCTGGCCTGAAATTATCGTTTTCCACTATGCAGCCAGAACGGTTCCGCGGCCAGCGCCTGACGACGGAAATATTCGATGACGCTGCGGTCGTTATTTTCAATCGCGCGACGCACCTCTTGCCAGTTTTCCAGCCAGCTTTCGGCGACATCGGCATAAGCGCTGGAAAGCAACTGGATGCTGTCGATTTCACGCGCTAAACGCGTCAACTGGTCGCTGTAATCCTCTTCCGCCTGCTGGAAGATGCTTTTCAGCTCCGCCGCCGCTCGCGACAGCTGGATATCGGCAAAGCGTTTAAACGAGCCAGCGATTTTCTTTTGCCCGGCCTCGTTGAGGAATGCGCGCCAGCCGCGGGTCACCAGCCATTCGGTCAGCAGCAGTTTGGCGGCAACCGTTTCACGATTAAACAGCGCCTGCCCGGCGTTCTCCGCTTCGGCCAGCGCCGCTTCAGCTGTAGTAAGGGATTCGCGCAGCGGCGCGGTGGCTTTACGCGGCACGATACCGCCAAACAGCACCAGCGCATGGCGCACGCGGGCCATCGCCTGCTGAATTTCACGTTTGGCGGCCGCATTGCCACGATTCCAGACTTCATCATGATAGAGCCAATGCGCCAGCGCGCTTTCCAGCGCCGCCTCCAGCCCCTGCTCAACGCTGGCTTTCGCCGCCACGCGCAGTACCGTTAGCGGTTTAACCTGGCGCGGTTCATTGCCCTGCGCCAGCTGATAGCCGCGCGCCGCCTTGCTCAGGCTGCCCTGACGCAGCACGCCGGTTGCCAGTAAACGACGCGCCAGCGCCAGAATATCGGCGGTATCGCCGCTCAGCAGCTCCAGCTCCAGTTCGCAAATCGCTTCCTGATGATCGCCGGCTTTGACGTCGCCAAGATCGAGAGCAATCTCAATCTGGCTGTTGCCTTCGTTCAACACCCACTTTTCGCGGGCGAAATCGGTGCTGAATAGCGGCTGCACGTTCTGCGCCAGCTCTGCCGGTAGCTGCCCCTGCGGCCATACTTCCGCCGGCAGTCTTTCCAGCGCCAGCTCTGCTTTTTCCAGCGGAATATTGTATTCCGGGCGCTGATGCAGGCCGCCCACCACCCGACCGGCAATCTTCAGCGTCATTTCATAGCGCCCCCGATCGCCGCGGATCCGCAACCCCATATCGTGCCGGCGCAGCCAGTTATCGGCAGTTTCGTAGTAAACATTCAGCAGTTGACCTGCCGGCGTGTGCTGCGCATCCAGCGTATTAAGATGCTGGCGCAGCGTCTCAACGCCGTCGTGGGCAACGATAAATTTCAGTTCGATTTCTTGAGCCATGGCTGAATTCTTCCACCTGATAAGCGCCGCCGGGAAAATGCGGCGAACTAATGACGATATTTTTTGTCAGTAAATAGTATTTTGCGGCGAATCGCCATGCAATGCGCATTTGCCAGCTGCATTTGGATGATTCCGATTGTGGCGGAAAACTTTGCGTCGCTCTGGCGATGCCACTACTATCGTTCAACTTTTTATGACCAAACGATGACCTGATGCCAAAATTACGCCTTATTACCTTTACATTGCTAGCGCTTAGCGCCGCTACGGCGGTTCACGCAGAAGAAAAGCGCTACGTTTCCGATGAGCTGAACACCTGGGTTCGCAGCGGTCCTGGCGATAACTATCGTCTGGTCGGTACCATTAACGCCGGCGAGGCCGTCGACGTTCTGCAAACCAATGACAGCACGAATTACGCGCAGGTACGCGACAGCAACGGCCGTACCGCCTGGATCCCGCTGAAAGAGCTGAGCAACGAGCCCAGCCTGCGCATCCGCGTGCCGGATCTGGAAAATCAGGTCAAAACCCTGACCGATAAGCTGAACAATATTGACGCCACCTGGAACCAGCGGACGTCAGATATGCAGAAAAAAGTCGCCGGTAGCGATGGCGCGATCAACGCCCTGAAAGAAGAGAACCAAAAGCTGAAAAATGAGCTGGTTGTCGCGCAGAAGAAGGTGAACGCAGCGAATCTGCAGCTTGATGACAAACAGCGCACCATTATCATGCAATGGTTTATGTACGGCGGCGGCGTGCTTGGCGTCGGTCTGATCCTCGGTCTGGTGCTGCCGCACCTGGTGCCGAGCCGCAAGCGTAAAGACCGGTGGATGAACTAATTCGTCTTCTCTGTCAGACTTACGTATCATCTTGCGAAAAGTCGATGCGGGAGAAACGGGCGTGAAGATTTATTTGGTCGGTGGTGCAGTACGAGATGCGTTATTAGGACTACCGGTCAAAGACAGAGACTGGGTGGTGGTTGGCGCCACGCCCCAACAGTTGCTCGACGCGGGCTACCAGCAGGTGGGCCGCGATTTTCCCGTGTTCCTTCACCCGGAAAGCCGTGAAGAGTACGCTCTCGCGCGTACCGAACGTAAATCTGGTTCCGGCTATACCGGTTTCACCTGTTATGCCGCCGCCGACGTCACCCTTGAGCAAGACCTGCTGCGCCGCGATCTGACCATTAACGCGCTGGCTCAGGACGCTGACGGCCAGATTTATGACCCGTACGGCGGTCAGGCCGATTTGCGTCAGCGCCTGCTGCGCCACGTCTCCCCTGCTTTTAGCGAAGATCCGCTGCGCGTGCTGCGCGTGGCGCGTTTTGCCGCCCGCTATGCCCATCTTGGTTTTCGCATCGCCGATGAAACCATGGCGCTGATGCGCGCGATGGCTGACGCCGGCGAACTGGCGCATCTGACGCCTGAGCGGGTTTGGAAAGAGACGGAAAATGCGCTCAGCACCCGCAACCCGCAGGTCTTTTTCCAGACCCTGCGCGACTGCCATGCGCTGAAGGTGCTGTTCCCGGAAATCGACGCGCTGTACGGCGTCCCTGCGCCAGCGAAATGGCATCCGGAGATCGACACCGGCGTGCATACTTTGATGACGCTGACCATGGCGGCAATGCTGTCGCCGGAAATTGACGTCCGTTTCGCGACCCTGTGCCACGACCTTGGCAAAGGGCTAACGCCAAAAGAATTCTGGCCGCGCCATCACGGGCACGGCCCGGCGGGCGTCAAGCTGGTGGAACAAATTTGCAGCCGCCTGCGGGTGCCGAACGATATCCGCGACCTGGCAAGGCTGGTGGCGGAATTTCACGATCTGATTCATACCCTGCCAATCCTGCAGCCGAAAACCATCGTAAAGCTGTTTGATAGCATCGATGCCTGGCGTAAACCGCAGCGCGTGCAGCAAATCGCCCTCACCAGCGAAGCCGACGTCCGCGGGCGCACCGGTTTTGAATCCTGCGATTATCCGCAGGGACGCCTGCTGCTTGAGGCCTGGGAAGTGGCGCAGTCGGTCTCCACCAAAGAAGTGGTGGCGGCGGGCTTTAAAGGGCCGGAGATTCGCGAAGAGCTGACGCAGCGCAGAATTACCGCCGTCGCGCAGTGGAAAGAACAACGTTGCCCCCAGCCGCAAGGCTGAGGGCGCGGGCCTTAGAAGAAGACCACGTAGACGGCTGCCGCGACGATAAAGCGGTAGATAGCGAACGGAATAAACGAAATACGTTTAATTAACTGCAGGAAGGTTTTAATCGCGATCAGCGCCACGATGAACGCCATGATAAAGCCGACGGCGAACATCGGGATATCGCCCGCGTTAAGGAAGCCGATGCTCTTGTAGACGTCCAGCACGGTAGCGCCCATCATCATCGGCACCGCCAGCAGGAAAGAGAACTCGGAGGCCGCATAACGGCTAACGCCCATCAGCATGCCGCCGGAAATGGTCGCCCCGGAGCGGGAAAAGCCCGGCCACAGCGCCAGACACTGAAAGCAGCCGATGGCGAACGCCTGGCGATAGGTCATATCGTCAATCCCTACCGCGCGCGGCTGTTTCGGTTTGAACAGCTCAGCGGCAATCAGCAGGAAGCCGCCGACGATCAGCGCGTACATCACGTTAACCGGGTTGAACAACGATTTGATCAGGTCATGAAATACCAGCCCCAGCACCACCGCCGGGATCATGCCTAACAGGATATGAATCAGCGATAAGCGCCCGCTGCCTTCACCTTCATGTACCGGAGGTCTGCCAAAATGAATGCCGATCAGACCAAACAGGCGACGCCAGAACACCACGACGACGGCCAGAATAGAGCCTAATTGAATGACAACTTCAAATGTATTTGCGGTATCGCCTTCAAAACCAAGGAGATGGCCGACAATAATCATATGACCAGTACTGGAAACAGGTAAAAACTCCGTCAATCCTTCAACCACACCCAATATTGCCGCTATCAGCAGCG
>CABUCP010000102.1 GCA_902490055.1 uncultured Klebsiella sp.
GATTTAGGTAATGTGATTGTCGATATCGACTTCAACCGGGTGCTCGGGACCTGGAGCGATTTGACCCGTATTCCGCTGGCGACGCTAAAACACGATTTTGTCATGGGGGATGCTTTCCATCAGCATGAACGTGGAGAAATTAGCGATGAAGATTTTGCGGCGGCGATGTGCCATGAAATGAACATGCCGCTGAGCTATGAGCAGTTTGCTCACGGCTGGCAGGCCGTTTTTGTCGCCTTGCGTCCAGAAGTCACCGACATCATGCAAAAACTTCGCGATCGGGGGCATCGCGTGGTAGTGCTCTCGAACACCAACCGATTACATACCACTTTCTGGCCAAGCGAATATCCACAAGTGCGTGCTGCCGCCGATCACGTGTATCTTTCGCAAGAGATGGGGATGCGCAAACCCGAAACGCGTATCTACCAAAGCGTGCTGCAGGCGGAAGGTTTTTCGCCGCAAGACGCGGTCTTTTTCGATGATAACGCCGATAATATAGCCGGGGCTAACCAGTTGGGGATCACCAGTATTCTGGTGACCGGTAAGGAGACTATCCCCAACTACTTTGCGAAGCAGCTATGCTAAAACGCGTGTATCAAACGACCAAACATCGCACCAGGCCACTGGCGGCCTGGCTTAAGCTGCTGTGGAGGCGGATTGAAGAAGACAATATGACGACGCTGGCGGGTAATCTTGCCTATGTGTCATTACTCGCCTTAGTTCCGCTGATCGCCGTCGTTTTCGCACTTTTCGCTGCATTTCCAATGTTTTCTGACGTGAGCGCGCAGATTCGCCACTTTATCTTCGCTAATTTCATCCCGGCGACCGGCGACGTTATTCAGCGGTATATCGAGCAGTTTGTGGCGAACTCCAGCCGAATGACCGCCGTCGGCGCCTTTGGTCTGATTGTCACTTCGCTATTGTTGATGTACTCAATTGACAGCGCGCTGAACACCATCTGGCGCAGTCGTCGTACGCGGTCGAAAATTTATTCCTTCGCCGTTTACTGGATGATCCTGACCCTGGGACCGTTGCTGGCCGGCGCGAGCCTTGCGATCAGCTCTTATCTGCTTTCGCTACGCTGGGCCAGTGAGCTCAATAGCGTGATTGACGACATCCTACGGATTTTCCCGCTGATTTTGTCGTGGGTGGCGTTTTGGCTACTTTATAGCGTTGTACCGACCACTCAGGTTCGCAACCGCGATGCGGTGATCGGCTCGCTGGTGGCGGCGCTGCTCTTTGAAGCGGGTAAAAAAGCTTTTGCCTTATATATCACCATGTTTCCGTCATACCAGCTGATTTATGGCGTGATTGCGGTGGTACCTATTTTGTTTGTCTGGGTCTACTGGACCTGGTGTATCGTCTTGCTTGGCGCTGAAATTACTGTCACTCTCGGTGAATACCGCAAACTCAAAAAAGAAGAAACAGAACAACTATGATTGCATTAATTCAACGCGTATCCCGTGCAAGCGTTACCGTGGAGGATGAAGTGACGGGTGAAATCGGCCCGGGGCTTCTGGTGCTGTTAGGCGTCGAGAAAGACGATGATGAACAGAAGGCTAATCGTCTTTGTGAACGCGTGCTGGGCTACCGCATCTTCAGCGATGCGGAAGGCAAAATGAATCTCAATGTCCAGCAGGCTGGCGGCAGCGTACTGGTAGTTTCACAGTTTACCCTGGCGGCCGATACCGAACGCGGCATGCGCCCGAGTTTCTCAAAAGGCGCGGCGCCGGACAGAGCGGAAGCGTTGTATGAATACTTCGTCGAGCGTTGCCGACTGCAAGAAATGAATACTCAGACCGGGAGATTCGCTGCTGATATGCAGGTCTCACTGGTGAACGATGGCCCCGTGACCTTTTGGTTGCAGGTATGAGTCAGCTTCCGGGCAGGCTGCGGGTAACAAAAGAGAGTACAGCTATGTATCACCTTCGTGTACCGCAAACAGAAGAAGAGTTAGAAAGCTATTATCAGTTCCGCTGGGAGATGCTGCGTAAACCGCTGCATCAGCCTAAAGGGTCGGAACGTGATGCCTGGGATGCCATGGCGCATCACCAGATGGTGGTGGATGAAGAGGGCAATCTGGTTGCCGTTGGGCGGCTGTATATCAATGCTGAGAATGAAGCGTCTATCCGCTTTATGGCCGTGCATCCTTCCGTGCAGGATAAAGGTTTAGGGACGCTGATGGCGATGACCCTCGAATCCGTTGCCCGTCAGGAAGGGGTTAAACGGGTCACCTGCAGCGCTCGTGAAGACGCCATGGAGTTCTTCTCCAAGCTGGGCTTTGTTAACCAGGGCGAAATTACTACCCCGACGACCACGCCGATTCGCCATTTTCTGATGATTAAACCTATTGCTTCACTGGACGATATTTTGCACCGTGGCGACTGGTGTGGGCAGCTGCAGCAGGCCTGGTATCAACATATTCCGCTCAGCGAAAAGATGGGGGTACGCATCCAGCAGTATACCGGGCAGAAGTTTATGACCACCATGCCCGAAGCCGGGAACCAGAATCCTCACCATACCTTGTTTGCCGGCAGCTTGTTTTCGCTTGCCACATTAACCGGCTGGGGGTTGATCTGGTTGATGCTGCGTGAACGCCACCTTGGCGGCACAATTATCCTTGCCGATGCGCATATTCGTTACAGTAAACCTATTAGCGGACGCCCGAACGCCGTGGCCGATTTGGGGTCGTTAAGCGGCGATCTTGACCGCCTGGCCCGCGGACGTAAGGCCCGCGTTCAGCTTCAGGTCGAACTATTTGGCGATGAGAAGCTGGGAGCCGTTTTTGAAGGCACCTATATTGTGCTTCCTGCAAAGCCGTTCGGTTCATATGAAGAGGGCGGCAACGAGGAAGAGTAACCTGTCATCTGGCGGCGAGACGACACGAAAGGCTATGCCATCAAATGTCGTATCTTCAACCTGTACGCGAGTTTCCCTCTCGCCGGCAAGGCAGGCGCCGCCCGATCATCAATATTCTGCTCTCGCGATGACGGCCGCCCCGCGGCAATCAACTCCTCAACCAGCGCAGCAATACCTTGTTCCTGCGCCATTTTAATTCCCTTTGACTGCTTTTATATACAGTTTTATAGCCTGGTTTTTGCGGAAAAGATATGCCAAATGAAGCCGCGTTTGCATTCTGGAAAGCGGCTCGCAAAAGCGTATTTCTCGGCAAAGATCTGCTTCTTCTTAGCTTTTATCGGGTGTAATTTTCTCGTTATCTGAACGCTGATGGTGTACTGGATGCATAATAAGACGGGCGACCTGAGTCGCCCGTTATAAGATTGCAGCGCTTATTCGCCTTCGCCGGGGAACATGAACGGGTTGATCGAACTTCTGGCGAAGCCTTCCTGTTCCATGCGAGCATCGAGTACCAGCGACGCTAAATCGTCGGCCACGGCTTCAACTTTCGGGTCCTTCTCCTGATACATTATCTTCAGGTAGCTCCCGCAGTCGCCGCAGCTTTCGGCTTTCACCGCCGCCTGCTCGTTATCCAGCGACCAGTAGTGCAGGTCGCGGCTCTGTTCGCAGTTGCTGCATTTAACGCGTACGACGTGCCATTCGGTCTCGCACAGGTTGCAGTGCAGATAGCGCAGCCCCTGGGTGGTACCGATTTGCACGATGCTGGATACCGGCATTGAACCGCATACCGGGCAGAACTGGCGCTGCTCGCCGTATTCGGCTCGCGCTTTGCCTGGGATCAGGCTTGCCATTTGTGCCCAGTACAGCGACAGCGCAGCCCAGATAAACGGCGCTTTGTCGCTGCTTACCGAGGCGAAATCGGAAGCAAACAGCGCGCTGGCCATCTCTTCCAGTTCCGGCCCGGAGGCTTTTTCCAGGTTCTCGATAACCGACAGCGCGGGGCCGCTCATCTCCGGTTTTAGCTCGGCGATCAGCGAATGCAGCAGTTTGTGCCAGTGCTTATCGCGCGGCAGCACGTGGATATCCAGCGGCGGCTTGCCCTGCTCGTTGGCCTCTTTAATGCGGGCGGTCAGATCCATCTGCAGCGGATGGTCGTACAGCACCACTTCCTGCGCATGAGCGATCAGCGCGGCAAAGCGCAGGTAATCGCCCAGCGGGTTGTTGGCGGCCAGCTCGCGCAGGCGTTCTGCGCGGCGGTTATAAAGATTCTTCAGCCTGGGGAACAGTAGCGGCGGAATTGCTTCCGCCGTGCGTTTCTCGCTCGAACCCAGCTCGTCTTGCGGGATTATGCGAATACTCATTTAGTCTATTTTTCCTGTTTCTGGCGGACCTCACGGTACCAACGCGGGTGATGTTTCTTCGCCCATGTTTTGGTAACCCAGCCTTCCACCATCGCGGTAATGGTGCCTTTCACCCATAGGGCGGCGTAGATATGCACCATGATAACCACAATTAACGCCACTGCGGCAAAAGAATGCAGCATCAGCGCAAATCGGATTACCGGGATTGAGAACGCAGGCGCAAAATACGGACGCCAGATGATCACACCGCTCACCAGCAGCAGTACCAGGAAAATAATCGCCGCCCAGAAAACGCATTTCTGGCCGAAGTTATAGCGCCCGGTATCGCCTACCTCCTCGTTGACGACGATCTTACGAATATTCTTCGCCCAAAAGATATCATCCCGATTGATTAGGTTGTGGTGCCAGTAGCGGAAAAACATGATGATAAACGACGCAAACATCACCACCCCGACGAACGGGTGAAGAATGCGCGCCAGCTGCGGCGTCCCGAGAATATGCATCAGCCAGTTAAACGACGGGAAGAAAAAGCCTAACCCGCTTACCGCCGCCAGAATAAAGCAGAAGGCGGTTATCCAGTGGTTGATCCGTTCCGGCGCCGTGTAGCGCACGATGGTGTCACGTTTTTTCATTTGCGCACCTCGTCATCTTTCTCATGCAGGTTGTCTTCTTCCTCTTCCGCACGGTTCGGACCGACCCCGACGTAGTGGAAGATACTGGCTGCGAAGGTCGCAGCAAAGCCGACCGCCGCCAGCGGTTTCCAGATACCTTTCCAGAATTTCACCGTTTGGCTGATTTCCGGGTTCTCCGGCAGGCCGTGGTACAGATTTGGTTTATCGGCATGGTGCAGCACGTACATCACGTGGGTACCGCCGACGCCTGCCGGATCGTACAGGCCCGCATTGTCGTAACCGCGGGTTTTCAGTTCCGCGACGCGCTCGCCGGCCAGCGTTTTCATATCCTCTTTCGAACCGAAGTGGATAGCGCCGGTCGGGCAGGTCTTCACGCAGGCAGGTTCCTGGCCAACGGTTACGCGGTCTACGCACAGAGTACATTTGTAGACGCGGTTGTCTTCCGGGTTCAGACGCGGGACATCGAATGGGCAACCCGCGATGCAATAGCCGCAACCGATACACTGCTCGGACTGGAAGTCGACGATGCCGTTAGCGTACTGAATGATTGCGCCTTCCGACGGGCAAGCCTTCAGGCAGCCCGGATCAGCGCAGTGCATGCAGCCATCCTTACGGATAAGCCATTCCAACTTGTCGTTTTGTTCCACTTCCGAGAAGCGCATCACCGTCCATGACTTTGCGGTCAGGTCCGCCGGGTTGTCGTACACCCCGACGTTGTGACCCACTTCGTCACGAATATCGTTCCATTCGGAACAGGCCACCTGACAGGCTTTACAGCCAATACAGGTGGTGACGTCGATAAGCTTCGCCACTTCCTGCTGGTGGTCCCGCGCCTGAGGCGCGGGAGTGAAACCGTTAGTCGCGGAACGACGAATAATATCTTGCGATTGATAAGCCATAAGTCGTCTCCGTTACACCTTTTCCACGTTCACGAGGAAGGCCTTGAACTCCGGCGTCTGCGTATTGGCATCGCCGACAAACGGTGTCAACGTATTGGCGATAAAACCTTTTTTCGCCACGCCCTCGTAGCCCCAGTGAATTGGAATACCGATGGTATCCACCTCTTTACCGTGAACCTGCAGCGTGCGAATACGCTTAGTCACCACCGCCTTGGCTTTGATATAGCCGCGATTAGAGGAGACCTTCACGGTATCGCCGTGGCCGATGCCGAGCTTATTCGCCAGTTTTTCACCGATCTCCACGAACTGTTCCGGCTGCGCGATGGCGTTAAGCAGCGCGTGTTTGGTCCAGTAGTGGAAATGCTCGGTCAGGCGGTAAGTGGTGCCGACGTACGGGAACTTCTCAGCCTTACCCATCTGCTCGAGATCGCCTTTAAAGACGCGAGCGGCCGGGTTTGAGACCACGTTCGGGTGTAGCGGGTTAGTTCCCAGCGGCGTTTCAAACGGCTCGTAGTGTTCCGGGAACGGTCCTTCCGCCATCTTATCGATAGCAAACAGACGTCCCATCCCTTCCGGCTGCATGATAAACGGACCAACGTCGCTGCCAGGGGCTGCGGTGCTGTAATCCGGAATATCCATCCCGCCCCATTTCGCGCCATCCCATTTGAGGATTTGGCGCTTAGGATCCCACGGTTTGCCCTGCGGGTCAGCGGAGGCGCGGTTATACAGGATGCGACGGTTCAGCGGCCATGCCCAGGCCCAGCCCAGCGTATTGCCGAGACCTGACGGGTCGGCGTTGTCGCGGCGAGCCATCTGGTTGCCTTCCGGCGTCCAGCTACCGGCGAAGATCCAGCAACCGCTGGAGGTGGTGCCGTCATCGCGCAGCTGCGCAAAGGAGCTTAACTGCTGTCCTTTCTTGACGATCACCGCGCCGGTTGCCGGGTCGGTAATATCCGCCAGCGCTTTACCGTTGCTTTCCATCGCCACTTCTTCAGACGCAGGCTCATGCGGCGTGGAGTAATTCCACGTCATGTTGAGTACCGGTTCCGGCGTTGGACCGCCTTCTTCGGCATACATCTTACGCAGGCGTAAGAAGATACCGGCGAGGATTTCACCATCGGTGACGGCGATCCCCGGGGCGTCCGCGCCTTTCCAGTGCCACTGCAGCCAGCGGCCGGAGTTAACGATAGAACCGTTCTCTTCGGCAAAGCAGGTGGACGGCAGACGGAATACTTCGGTCTGGATTTTCGCCGGATCAACATCGTTCGACTCACCGTGGTTTTGCCAGAAGGTGGACGTTTCGGTGTTGAGCGGGTCGATGGTCACGAGGAATTTCAGCTTCGACAGGGAAGCCACTACCTTGTTTTTGTTCGGGAACGAAGCGACCGGGTTAAAGCCCTGGCAAATATAGCCATTCACTTTGCCCTGGTTCATCATTTCGAAATACTGCAGGACGTCGTAGCTCTTGTCCCACTTCGGCAGCCAGTCGAAGCCCCAGTTGTTTTCTGCCGTGGCTTTATCGCCGAAGAAAGCTTTCATCATGGAGACGAAGAACTTCGGATAGTTGCTCCAGTAGTTAACCTGGTCCTTTAGCAGCGGCTTCGGCGTGTTGGCGCTCAGGTAAGTCTGCAGGTCGGTCTGTTTTTCGCTTGGCAGCGACATGTAACCGGTCAGGCTGGTAGAGAGCAGGCCGAGGTCGGTCAGACCCTGGATATTGGAGTGGCCGCGCAGGGCGTTAACGCCGCCGCCCGCCATGCCCATGTTACCAAGCAGCAGCTGGATCATCGCCATGGTGCGAATGTTCTGCGCGCCGATGGAGTGCTGGGTCCAGCCGAGGGCGTACAGGAACGACGCGGTTTTATCCGGCGCGCTGGTTTCGGCAATATATTCGCAAACTTTGAGGAAGTCGGCCTTCGGCGTACCGCAGATATTTTCGACCACATCCGGCGTATAGCGGGAAACGTGCTTTTTCAGCAGGTTCCAGACGCAGCGCGGATGCTGCAGCGTGGTATCGCGTTTGGCGAAGCCGTTTTCATCCAGTTCGTAGTTCCAACTGGTTTTGTCATACTGGCGTTTTTCGGCATCGTAGCCGCTGAACAGGCCGTCATCGAAGCTGTAGTCCTCGCGCACGATCAGGCTGGCGTTGGTGTAGGCTTCGGTGTATTCACGGTTGAATTTTTCGTTATTCAGCAGGTACAGAATGACGCCCGACAGGAAGGTAATGTCGGTACCGGAACGAATTGGGGTATAGAAGTCAGCCACCGACGCCGTACGCGTGAAGCGCGGGTCGATAACGATGAGCTTGGCGCCGTTATGGATTTTGGCTTCCATCGCCCAGCGGAATCCCACCGGGTGCGCTTCAGCGGCATTACCGCCCATCACCACGACCAGGTTGGCGTTCTTAATATCAACCCAGTGGTTGGTCATCGCACCGCGACCAAATGTTGGAGCAAGACTTGCTACCGTTGGTCCGTGTCAGACGCGCGCCTGGTTATCCACCGCCAGCATCCCGAGAGAGCGGGTGAATTTTTGCGTTAAATAGCCGGTTTCGTTACTGGAAGCGGAGGCGCACAGCATACCGGTGGTTAGCCAACGGTTAACGGTGGTGCCGGCGCTGTTCTGCGCGATAAAGTTGGCATCGCGGTCTTCTTTCATCAACTTCGCGATGCGATCGAAGGCTTCGTCCCAGCTGATTTGCTGCCATTTATCTGAACCTGGCGCACGATATTCCGGGAATTTCAGGCGGCTTTCAGAATGGATAAAGTCCACCAGACCGGCCCCTTTCGGACAGAGCGCACCACGGTTAACCGGATGATCCGGATCGCCTTCGATATGGAAAATAGATGCTTTGGCATTTTTTGCGCCGTCGCCGAGGCTATACATCAATAGCCCGCAGCCGACAGAACAGTACGTACAGGTGTTGCGGGTTTCGCGGGTGCGTAGCAGCTTATACTGCCGGGTTTCCGCGAGTGCAGTTGCCGGGGCGAAGCCCAGCGCTGCTGCCGTCGTGCCTGCCATACCGCCAGCGCAGATCTTAAAGAACT
>CABUCP010000103.1 GCA_902490055.1 uncultured Klebsiella sp.
TATATCCTGAATATGTATTGTTATGTAAATCTTTATCCTGTTGGCACTTCACGCAGTATCTGACCCCGGGAATTGCCTTGCGCCGGGCCTCGGGAATCGGCTCTGCGCATTCTTCACAAAATTTGTTGCTCTCACCGCTTGGCAGCTCGCTACGGGCGCGGGCAACGGCATCGTTTACCGTGCTGTCGATTTGATCCTGTACGGCCCCATCGTTTGCCCAACCTGACGCCATGATGTGCTCCTCATCTCAATATCTGTTTAAAGTATAGAAAAGATGGGGGCAAAAAATGACCAGACAAGGTTTAGGTTGCTTAGATTTCCGACCATTCCCGCAGCAGGTTGTGGTACAGGTTGAGAAGCGACAGCACCTCATCGCTCTCGCCGTGGCGGCTCTTTAACTTCTGAATATTACCATCGAGTTCGAACAGCATTGCGCGACGCTTATCGTCGCGGATCATCGACTGGATCCACAGAAAAGAGGCGATGCGTTCGCCGGAGGTGACTGGAGTTACGCAGTGCAGGCTGCTTGAAGGATAGAGCACCAGATCGCCGGCCGGCAATTTTACCTTGTGCTGGCCATAGGTATCATTGACCACCAGTTCGCCGCCGTCGTAGCTTTGCGGATCGTTAAGGAACAGGGTGGCGGAGAGGTCGGTGCGCATCCAGCCGCCCTGATCGTGGCTGCGTACCGCGCCATCGACGTGAAAACCGTAGGTTTCTTGCTGCTGGTAGCGGTTAAACAGCGGGGTGGAGAGCGTTTTAGGTAACGCCGCGGCGAAGAACAGCGAACTGCGGTTCAGCGCCGCCTGGACCTTAGCCTGTAGCTCGCCGTATAACGCGCTGCGCGTATCGACCTGCTGATTGTTTTTTACCTGCGCCCCCTGGGCGCCGGTGGTCACGCGGCCGTCGACCCACTCGGCCTGCTGTAGCTGAGCGGCGAATTCGGCGACTTCCTGAGGCGTCAGGACGGCGGGGATATGGTACATCATGGCTCAAGCTCCTGAGAAAACGGGGCGTTTCCGCCCCGCATCGATTAGAAATGCACGTTAGCAGTTAACAGGAAAGTGCGTGGCTCGCCCGGGTGATAACGATAGCCGCTCTTGTTAATAGACGCGACGTAATTGGTATCAAACAGGTTATACACGTTCAGCTGCAGGTCGAGATTGCGATTAACCCGATAGCCCATTTTCGCATCCGCTACCCAATAGCCTTCGGTGTAGGACGGCGTACCAACCGCGCCATCTTTGCCACGGTGCATGCTGCCAATGTAGCGGGCGCCGGCGCCGACGGAGAGGGCATCGGTGGCCTGGTACTGGCTCCAGACGGTAAAGGCGTGTTCCGGCGTATACGGCATTGAGCTGGTGCCATCCTGAGCGGCATCGGCGCCTTCACGGATCGTCGCATGCTGCTGGGTGTAACCGCCAATAACCTGCCAGTCCGGGGTAATATTACCGGCCAGTGAAATCTCATAGCCTTCGACCCGCTTCTTACCATACTGCGAGTAAGTACCGTCGTCGTTTTGTTCGACCTCGTTTTCTATATCGGTGCGGAACAGCGCCGCGGTCAGCAGCAGGCGCTTATCCATCAGTTCCCACTTGGTGCCTAGTTCGCTGGTCTTCGCTTTTTGCGGCTGGAAGTCGGTGCGGTTGGCGCTATTGCCGCTGCCGTTTTCAGCGAGGGTGAAGTTGCTACCGCCCGGCGGTTGTTGCGAGATTGCGTAGTTAACGTACACATTGCCGTTATCGGTCAGATGATACAGCGCGCCGGCTTTCCAGTTGACCAGGTTGCCGCTGGTGGAGGTGTCCACGGTGGTGACCGGCGTATCTTTAGCGACGCCGGTCGGGCAGGCGATGGCTCCACGACCGGTGCCGCCGCACAGGCTGGCGCTATCGTATTTGGTTTGATAGGTATCGAGGCGGATACCGCCGTTCAGCTCAAAATCGCGGGTGATCTGCAGAGTATCGAAAGCGTACAGGCCGAAGGTATCGGTCTGACCGTTGGCGTTAGCGCCGCTGCGGTTCAGGCCGCCGATCGAAATATCGCTATTCGGATGATAGATATTCACCGCCGGCGGGGTGATCGGATAGACGCCGTAGTTAGTCTGCGTTTCGCGGGTAAATTCTACCCCGGCGCTGACGTCATGGCCGACGGATCCGGTGAAAAATTTGCTCGTCAGATTGGTCTGGTTGGTTAGGATCTTATTGCTGGTGTCTTTGGTGTTTGCCAGACGTGACCAGGTCCAGGTATTGACGTTATTGGGATCCGGTTGAGTAATGTTTGACGCGCCGCCCATGACCGCGGTCATCAGGTAATCCTGTTTCACCCGCGACCAGCGCGTGATGTTGCGGATCGTCGTGTTGTCATTGATATCGTGTTCGAAACGCATGGTCACGGTATCGGTGGTCGAGTCGTCGTAATCAGAGTCCGTACCGTAGAAGTTGCTGGTTGCGACTTTACCAGAGTGGTTCAGCGCATCGGTGGCGGCGTTTGGCGCCGAGTAGCCCGGCAGGCCGATGGTTGGAATACCGCCGTCCGGCGTATTGTGCTGGGTGACGTGCAGATAGTTCAGGTACAGGCGATTCTCAGTGCCGAGACCAAAGGCGACGGATGGCGCGATGCCGTAACGTTCATTTTTTACTTTATCGCGACCAGCATCGTGGGTTTTCTCTCCCATCAGGTTCAGGCGCACGGCGCTGGTATCGCCAATGGCTTCATTGATATCGAGAGTGCCGCGGCGCATCCACGCGCTGCCGACGCTGGCAGAAGCATCGATCCCGGAATCCAGACGCGGCTGTTTGCTGATCATGTTGATCGAGCCGGTTGGCGCGCTGCGGCCGTAGTCGGAACCCGATGGCCCTTTAATCACTTCAACCTGCTCGGTATTAAAGGTATCGCGAGTGACGCTGCCGATATCGCGAATGCCGTCGACATAGATACTGTTGGAGGTATCGGCGCCGCGCATATAGATGGTGTCGCCGGTGGTGGAGTTACCGTTTTCGCCGGCGAAGAAGGCGCCCACGCCGGGCACGTTTTTCAACGCATCGGTCAGGTTAGTGACGCCCTGGTCCTTCATGACCTGCTCTGATACCACCGTGACGGTGCGGGTGGTGTCGGCGATGGGGCGGGAGAATTTTGGGTCAGCGGAATGCGTTGGCGCATACAGCGATGGCGTTTGCGCTTCAACGACCAGGGTTTCGCCGCCTTTCTGTTCATTGCTGTCTGCCGCCAGTACCTGACCCGTCGGGGAGAGGCTCAGGCATAAACCGGTGAAAATCGTCAGTGAACGGAAACTGCTAAAAGGGAGATTGTTATTTTTTTCCATATCCATGAGCAACTTATAGTTTTAATTTGGCCCTGTTTCCCAACATCGTTGTATTGGCGGAAATGAGATGCGCCAATTAACGTCTGCCAGGGTGGGGCGCTTAGCCGATGCGACCGTAAACGGAGTCTGTCTCGTTTCGACCACTGCAGGTGTTCTTAACAATAGCAATGCGTTTGATAATGATTTTGATAACCATTATCAAACAACGGCGGATTTTTTATCACTCATTTATAAAAAAATAAATACATTTGTTTACATGGGCTGCATTATTTATACATAAAGGGCAGAAAGCATGGCATTCCACGGGTCGAAGTGGGTGTTTTTCGCCCCGTCAGGCTTAGTGCATCAAGCGCGCTATTTATAAATTATCGCGCTTCCCGCCAATTTATTACCGCCGCCGGCGGCGTTAATTCTCCAGGCGAGCGCGCCCTGCTGGTGGGCTTTTTGCGCCAACTGGGCCTGCAAATCGTCAAGGGTGCTGGCGCCGGAGGCGGAAACGGTGCCGGACGGGCGAAGCGGACTGGTCTGGGTGAGCGCAGATTCAGGCGTGTCGGCCAGGGCATGGGAGGAGGGGGCGGCAAGCGCGATAAAGAGCAGCGAGAGCAGAGATGTTTTCATGGGTATATCCTCATTAACAGCATGGGACATACCTCAAGTATAGGCCGTTTCGCGAAGAGAATCAGGGTATAACCGGCGGGCAAACAATGGCTTTTTGTCTCACCGCACCTGTTGATGCGAACCCGGTGCGGTGAGGTACGGCGCGTCGGGATTCGCGGTCAGCGAGCGTCCGGACGGGTTAGATCGAAGCGCTGGCTTTCATCAATGCTGTAGTAGGCGGTTGGCCCGCCGGCGCGTAAAATCGGCTGCGCTTTCGCGGTTTGATAGATGCCGTTTTCCAGTAGCGATTCATCAATATGCACGGCGACCACTTCCCCCAGCACCAGCCAGGTATCGATAGCTTCGCCGCTGGCGCTGGTGAGCTGTATACACTGCGACAGGCGACATTCGAAGTTGACCGGGCTTTCCGCCACTCTTGGCGCGCTGACAATGCGGCTTGGCGCGGCGGTCAATCCGGCGCGCAGGAATTCATCTTCATGCCGCGGGAGACTGGCGGAGGTTTCGTTCATCGCTTCCGCCAGCGGGCGAGTCGCCAGGTTCCAGACGAACTCTTTGCTTTCGACAATATTCTGCACGCTGTCTTTCCAGCCGGTGCTGGAAAAGCCAATGATCGGCGGGCGATAGTTAAAGCAGTTGAAGAAGCTGTAGGGCGCCAGGTTGCGCTGTCCTGCGCCATCCAGCGAAGCAATCCAGCCGATAGGGCGCGGCCCGACGATAGCGTTGAGCGGGTCGTGAGGCAGGCCGTGGCCTTCTGCGGGTTGGTAGAAGTACATAGTGCACCAGAAACCGAAATAAGAAGATATCCAGACTCCCTTATTTACCGCGCCGCCGTCAACGGGTATCTTACGCGGCTGTTGAAAGGAGATTGCCATGAAAGCCGAGAAACCGGGGTTGCACCCGCGTAACCGTCATCACCAACGCTATGATTTGCAAGCGCTTTGCCAGACTCACCCCGAGCTGCAAAGTTACATCACCCTAAATCCGGTAGGTGAGCAAACCATTGACTTTGCTAACCCGCTGGCGGTGAAGGCGCTGAATAAGGCGCTGCTGGCGCACTTTTACGCGGTTAAACACTGGGATATTCCGGACGGTTTTCTGTGCCCGCCGGTGCCGGGGCGCGCTGATTACATTCACCATCTTGCTGACCTGCTGGCGCAGGATAGCGGCGAGATCCCGAAAAACGCCACTATCCTCGATATCGGTACCGGCGCGAACTGCATCTATCCGCTGATTGGCGCGCATGAGTACGGCTGGCGCTTCACCGGTAGCGAAGTTAACCCGGAGGCCTTCGCCAGCGCGCAGGCGATTATCAATGGTAACCCAGGGCTGACGCGGCAGATCCGTCTGCGCCGCCAGAAAGAGGGGCAGGCGATTTTTACCGGGATTATTCATAAGAATGAAACCTATGATGCCACCCTGTGCAACCCGCCGTTCCACGACTCCGCCGCCAGCGCGCGGGCCGGGGGCGAGCGCAAGCGCCGTAATCTGGGGCTCGGTGAAGACAGCGTGCTGAACTTCGGCGGCCAGCAGCAGGAGTTGTGGTGCGAAGGTGGGGAAGTGGCCTTTATTTCGCAAATGATCCGCGAAAGCCAGCAGTTTGGCCGCCAGGTCAAATGGTTCACTTCGTTGGTTTCGCGCGGCGACAACCTGCCGCCGCTGTACCGCCTGCTGACCGAAGTCGGCGCGGTTAAAGTGGTGAAAAAAGAGATGGCGCAGGGGCAGAAACAGAGCCGCTTTATCGCCTGGAGCTTTATGGACGACGCGAAGCGCCGTCGTCCGTTCTAAGCTTCCGCCGCCGGGCCCTCGCTGCCCGGCGGCGGCAACACCTGATACGTCTGCACTGGGGCGCGTACGCCGGCTTGGTCGAAATGCCGCTTCACCTGGGTATCGAGCGCAAAGCGTACGCTCCACTGCTTAAGCGGCAGAGTGGTAAAGCTGACCCGTAACGTGAATGCGCTGTTACTCAAGCCAACCAACCCGGCGAACGACGGCTCGCCGATAATCAGCCCGCGGATTTCCTGCTGCTCCATTAAATCAGCCACCGCTGCCTTCAGCGCCCGATCGGCTTTATCCAAATCTTCCTGCCGATCAACATCATAGTTGGCAACGACCGAACCAATACCGCGCACGAAGTTGGCGAAGGTGGTTATCGAAGACCACGGAATGATGTGGTACGCCCCGGTATCCTGGCGCACGCCGACCGAGCGAATAGACATTCGTTCCACGGTGCCGGTCAGCGGACCGATCGTCACCAGATCGCCGGTATTCATTCCGTTCTCAAACTGGATAAAAATGCCGGTAATGATGTCTTTGACCAGCGTTTGCGCCCCGAAGGAGATAGCCAGCCCCAACGCCCCGGCGCCGGCCAGCAGCGGCGCGATGTTGACCCCCACCTCCGATAACAAAATCATCACCGTGATGGTGGTAATCACCACCGCCAGCGCATTGCGAAACAGCGTCAGCAGCGTTCTGGCGCGGGCGCTGGGCAACGGGCGACCATGAATATCTGAGGACAGACGGTTCTCAATCAGGCTTGCCAGCAGCGTCCAGCCGACGGCGGAGAAGAATAGAATCAGCGCGATGCGGATGAGTACATCGACCGTTTTCTGCCCGGCGTCGTTGTGCAGCCACTGATGGAAATCGAACAGACCCCAGGCGCTGAGCAGCAGCATCACCGCCACGCACACCGTCAGGATCCGCGCTGCTTTCAGCGAGGCGGAAATCCAGCCATTGACCCGTTTTTGCAGTTCTGGATAGCTACGCTGCGTTTCCGGCGACAGGGTGATGGTTTTGGCTATCCAGCGCGACAAAATACCGGAAACCAGCGCGGCGGCGCCGACGATCGCCAGGCTGCGCAGCGTCGCGCCCATCATAAATTTCAGACTGTTGCCGGGATCGAACAGCGAGAAGAAGAACAGCACGACAAAGTAGGCGCAGGCCAGCCAGTGCCAGACCAGCGCAAAAGCGCGAATAAACAGGCTGAAGAAAGGCAGAGAGCGGTCGGCCAGGTGGACCAGTCCCTGGCTAATCGCCCGTTTGTTATGGAATATCAGATACAACGCCCACAGCGTAATGCACAGCATGATCGCGACGTTGGCCAACGCGCCAATCTGCACGTTGACCTGGTTGGAGATAATCGGCACCGCTACGATAAGACCGTAACCAATCAGGCTGCTCAAGGCGCTGAGGCGTAAGTTCCAGTACCTCGCGTGCTCATCGCTTAAATTAAAGGGGCGTAAATCGGCGACGCGTGGACAAAAAATGAGGCGCAGGATGGCCTTAAAGAACTCAATTAGGGCGAAGGCGTTGAGAAACAGACTTTGCTGAAAGGCGATGGTGCGGTTGCCGCCGTTTAACCGGTCGCTCAGCAGTTGCCCGACAAACAGCGTCAGCGCCAGCAGCAAGAGGTCGAACACAAACGCGCCGGCGATGGTTGACGGCAGCTGGAGCCAGTTGCCGCGCTCACGATTCTTATGCCTGCCCCAGTGGCCCATCTTGCGATACAGCGGTAAAGCCGCCAGGCGCACTAGCCACCAAAAGGCAAATACCAGCCCGGCCAGCAGCAGGAAGTAGCCGGCGGCGTGGCGGAAGGCATCGGCATGGAAAGGTTTATGCGGCGAGCCGGTGATGTTACGCCACAGCTGCGAAAACCGCGACGACAGGCGATCGCTATACTGGCGGCTCACCTCCGTCACGCTTTCCAGTACGGTTTGATCTTCTTTGACTTCGGGCGGTGCGAGGGTAGGTGCCTGCGCCGGAGGCTGCGTGGCCGCGGCTTTACGCAGCTCATCGATCAGCTCCTGACGTGAATCGGGGTTATCTAATACGTCGGCTAATGCCGCCCAGGCGGCTTTCTTCTGTTCGAGGTCGGGCTCGCTGGCTGCGGCTTTATCGGCGTTCGCCGCCGGCACGCCGGGAAGCGATGCTGCCGATAGCGGGGAAATCCAAAGCGCAGCGAGCAACAGCAGGATCCACGGCACGGGCGCCTCCATTGCATCTCAAACCGGTAAGTATAGAAGGGGATGAGCGAGGAGGGGCGGTGGGATGAATCTGGAAAGCGGCTCTCTCCGTGAAGAAAGAGCCGGGTACATCAGGCGACGTGCTGGAGAAACTCGCGCAGGCGCGGGCTCGGCGGGTTCTTAACCAGAACCTGCGGGTTGCCATCTTCGGCGATACGGCCTTTGTCGATAAAAATCAGCCGCGAGGCCACTTTTTCGGCAAAGCCGATTTCGTGGGTGACGATAACCATCGTCATGCCCTCTTCAGCCAGATCCTGCATCACCTTCAGCACTTCATGGCGCAGCTCCGGGTCAAGCGCCGAAGTGGGCTCATCAAACAGCATCATTTTTGGTTTAACCGCCAGCGCGCGCGCGATGGCCACGCGCTGCTGCTGGCCGCCGGAGAGCTCGGAAGGGTAGTGGTGCGCGCGCTCTGCGAGCCCCACCTTCGCCAGCAGCTCTTTCGCCAGCGTTTCCGCTGCCGCTTTCGATGCGCCGCGCACGCGCAGCGGGCCGAACATGACGTTCTCCAGCGCCGTCAGGTGTGGGAACAGATAGAACTGTTGGAATACCATCCCGGCTTCCTGACGAATTAAGCGCTCGTCAACTTTCGGGTCGTTGACCTTCAGACCATCGACGATCAGATCGCCGCTGGTGATCTCTTCCAGCTTGTTGATGCAACGCAGCAGGGTGGATTTACCTGAACCGGACGGCCCGATAATGACCACTACTTCGCCTTTACCAATTTTCAGATCGATATCGTGCAGTACCTTGGTCTGGCCAAAGTGTTTGGAAACGTTTTTAAATTCAATCACAGGATTT
>CABUCP010000104.1 GCA_902490055.1 uncultured Klebsiella sp.
TTATACAGACTGGGTGTCTTCGAGAATCTGGACTATAGTTTTAGGGCATTAAAATTTGCGCTCCCGCTACGCGGGCTAACTGTGGCACCGCAGGAGCGTAACCCTGGCAGGAGACAACAATGAAAATTTTCCAACGCTACAATCCGCTGCAAGTGGCGAAGTACGTGAAGATCCTGTTTCGTGGACGGTTGTATATCAAGGACGTTGGCGCTTTTGAATTTGATAAGGGCAAAATCCTTATCCCGAAGGTTAAGGACAAGCTGCACTTCTCAGTGATGTCCGAAGTCAATCGTCAGGTTATGCGTCTGCAAACTGAGATGGCATAACGTGGTATGACGGCACGAAAAAAAACGGCTCCCAGTGGGAGCCGTTGATGTTTTCAGGGCCGCTTACGCGGTGCCTTTCTCTTCTTTCGCCGCGGCTTCGATATCCGGCAGTTTTGGCACCAGCACCGTCGGTTTATTGTCGATGCGGGTCACCAGCAGCTGGTCAATGCGGTAGTTATCGATATCCACCACCTCAAACTTGTAGCCTGAGAACTTCACCGCATCGGTGCGTTTCGGGATCTTACGCAGCATGAACATCATAAAGCCGCCGATGGTCTCGTAATTGTCGGACTGCGGGAACTCGTCGATATCCAGTACGCGCATCACGTCGTCGATTGGCGTACCGCCGTCAATCAGCCAGGAGTTCTCATCGCGCGCGACGATCTGCTCTTCCAGCCCCTGGCCGACCAGATCGCCCATCAACGTGGTCATGACGTCATTGAGGGTGATAATCCCCACCACCAGCGCGTATTCGTTCATGATCACCGCGAAGTCTTCACCGGCGGTTTTAAAGCTTTCCAGCGCTTCAGACAGCGTCAGGGTATCGGGTACGATCAAGGTATTGCGGATCTGCACGCCGCCGGTTAACACCAGGCTTTGGTTGGCCAGCACGCGGTTCAGCAGGTCTTTGGAATCGACGTAGCCGATGATGTGATCGATATCTTCATTACACACCAGGAACTTGGAGTGCGGATGTTCGGCCACTTTATTCTTCAGGCTCTGCTCGTCTTCGTGCAGATCGAACCAAATCACGTTTTCGCGCGGCGTCATTGAGGACGGTACGGTACGCGATTCCAGCTCAAAGACGTTTTCAATAAGCTCGTGTTCCTGCTTACGCAGCACCCCGGCCAGCGCGCCGGCTTCCACCACCGCGTAGATATCATCGGAGGTGATGTCGTCTTTACGCACCATCGGGATCTTAAACAGGCGGAAGATGTTGTTCGCCATGCCGTTGAACAGCCACACCAGCGGACGGAAGACCAGTAAACAGAAGCGCATCGGGTTGATGATACGCAAAGCCACGGCTTCTGGCGCAATCATACCGATGCGTTTCGGAGTCAGGTCAGCAAACAGGATGAACAAGCTGGTGACCAGGGTGAAGGAGAAAATAAAGCTCAGTTGCTCGGACAGCTCCGGCGACATATAGCGGCTTAGCACGCTGTGGAAAGCGGGCGAGAATGCGGCGTCGCCGACAATACCACCCAGAATTGCCACGGCGTTGAGGCCGATCTGCACGACGGTGAAGAAGGTGCCAGGGTTTTCCTGCATTTTGAGAACGCGCTGTGCGTTCACGTTGCCCTCATCAGCCAGCAATTTGAGTTTGATTTTGCGCGATGCGGCCAGTGATATTTCAGAGATCGAAAAAAACGCACTGACGGCAATAAGGAAAAGTATTACTAAAATACTGTTTAACATATCTTTTCTGACCGTTGAGATCAGATCCTCGGAAGGGAAGTTGATAACTTTTTTAATGTGGAATACATAAAAAACCGGTCCGAAGGCGCTGGACCGGCTATGACACAGCCTAGTATAGCGTAAATGTCTGTAAAGCCACCAGAGCGATAATTATCCGCCCTGGCGGCCTAACACTTGAGGATTACGCCTGCGGAGGGAGGCAAACGCCAATCCCGCCGATACCGCAGTAGCCGTACGGGTTTTTATGCAGATACTGCTGGTGGTCGTCTTCGGCATAGTAGAACGGCTTCGCCGCGGCGATTTCGGTGGTGATCTCGCGGCTGTCGTTGGCGTCGCGCATCGCCGCCTGATAACGCAGCAGGCTGGCCTGCGCCGCTTCCAGTTGCTCTGGCGTCAGCGGATAAATCGCCGAACGGTACTGGGTACCGTGGTCGTTACCCTGCTGCATCCCCTGCGCCGGGTCGTGGTTCTCCCAGAACACCTGCAGCAGTTGCTCATAGCTGGTGACCTGCGGGTCGTACACCACGCGCACTGCTTCCGCGTGCCCGGTATCGCCGCTGCACACTTCACGATAGGTCGGGTTTGGCGTGTAGCCGCCGGTATAGCCCGCCGCGGTGCTGTAGACCCCCGGCAGCTGCCAGAACAAGCGCTCGACGCCCCAGAAGCAGCCCATGGCGAACAGCGCCACTTCCATTCCTTCAGGAACGTTGGTCATCGAGTGGCCGTTAACGGCGTGGAGCGTAGCGACCGGCATTGGGGTGTTGCGTCCCGGCAGCGCATCCCCCTGGGCGACAAGATGCGTTTTATCAAATAGACTCACGGTTGGCCTCTCAATTACTCAATTAAACATAAGAATTATTTGGGTTACCGTCATTTTTTCAACCCTTAGTTGTTAGGGTTTTGTTAAGCCGTGGATCGGCGCTTGCGTTTCCTTCGGGGGGAAACAAGGATATTCAGGAGAACACGTGCAACAAATCCGCCAGTTATGCGTTACCAGCCTTTTGCTGGTCAGCGGGGTCGCCAGCGCAGCGAGTGTGCGTTTGCAGGTTGAGGGGTTATCCGGGGAACTGGAAAAAAACGTCCGCGCCCAACTATCGACGATCCAGAGCGATGAGGTTACGCCGGACCGTCGTTTTCGCGCGCGCGTTGATGATGCCATCCGCGAAGGCCTGAAGGCGCTGGGTTACTATGAGCCGACCATCGATTTTGATTTACGTCCGCCGCCAAAAAAGGGACGTCAGGTCCTGATTGCCAAAGTGAAGCCCGGCGAACCGGTGCGTATCGGTGGTACCGAAGTGATTCTGCGCGGCGGCGCGCGCACCGACCGCGATTACCTGGACCTGCTGAAAACGCGTCCGGCGATTGGCACCGTGCTTAATCACAGCGACTATGACGGTTTTAAAAGCTCGCTGACCCGCGTGGCGCTGCGCAAAGGCTATTTTGATAGCGAATTTAATAAAAGCCAGCTCGGTGTGTCGCTCGACCGCCACCAGGCCTTCTGGGACATTGATTACAACAGCGGCGAGCGCTACCGCTTCGGTCCCGTGACCTTTACCGGTTCGCAGATCCGCGAAGAGTATCTGCAAAACCTGGTGCCCTTCAAGCAGGGGGATTATTACACCTCGCAGGATTTGGCTGAGCTGAACCGGCGTCTGGCCGCGACCGGCTGGTTTAGCTCGGTCGTGGTGGCGCCGCAGTTTGATAAATCGCGTAAAACCAAGGTGCTGCCTCTGCAGGGCGTCGTTTCGCCACGCAAAGAGAACACCGTGGAAACCGGGATCGGTTATTCGACAGACGTCGGTCCGCGCGTGAAAGCAACGTGGAAAAAGCCGTGGATGAACTCCTACGGCCACAGTTTGACCTCCAGCGTCAGCCTGTCGGCGCCGGAACAACAGCTCGATTTCAGCTATAAAGTCCCGCTGTTAAAAAGCCCGCTCGAGCAGTATTACCTGATGCAGGGCGGCTTTAAACGCACCGACCTGAACGATACCAAGGCCGACTCCACCACCCTGGCCTTGTCGCGATACTGGGAGATGTCGAGCGGCTGGCAGCGCGCCATCAACCTGCGCTGGAGCCTCGACCACTTTACCCAGGCTAACGTCACCAATACCACCATGCTGCTCTATCCTGGCGTCTCTGTGAACCGTACCCGCTCTCGAGGCGGCCTGATGCCGACCTGGGGCGACTCCCAGCGCTACTCGGTGGACTACTCCAATACCATGTGGGGCTCGGACATTAACTTTATCGTCATGCAGGCGCAGGACGTGTGGATCCGTACCCTCTATGACCGCCACCGCTTCGTGGTGCGCGGCAATCTTGGCTGGATTGAAGCCGACGACTTCAGCAAAGTGCCGCCGGATCTGCGATTCTTCGCTGGTGGCGACCGCAGTATTCGCGGTTATAAATACAAGTCGATCTCGCCGAAGGATGACGACGGCAAGCTGCTCGGCGCCTCGAAGCTGGCGACGGGCTCGCTGGAGTATCAATATAACGTCACCGGCAAATGGTGGGGCGCGGTGTTCATCGATAGCGGTGAAGCGGTCAGCGACATTCGCCAAAGCGATTTCAAAACCGGCGCGGGCGTCGGCGTGCGCTGGCAGTCGCCGGTGGGGCCGATCAAGCTGGATATCGCCAGACCTATCGGCGACAAAGACGAACACGGTTTACAGTTTTATATCGGTCTGGGGCCTGAATTATGAGTTTATGGAAGAAGATAAGCCTCGGCGTATTACTGTTTTTAGTGCTACTGATCGGTGCGGTCGGCTTTTTAGTCGGCACCACCACCGGCCTGCATCTGGTACTGAAAGCGGCGGACCGCTGGGTTCCTGGGCTGGAGATCGGCAAGGTTACCGGCGGCTGGCGTGACCTGACCTTACAGAATGTGCGCTTCGAACAGCCGGGCGTGGCGGTCACCGCCGGTCAGTTCCATCTCGGCGTCAAGCTGCGCTGTCTGTGGGACAGCAGCCTGTGCGTTAACGATATCTCGCTGCGCGATATCTACGTCGCTATTGATACCAAAAAGATGCCGCCATCGGCGCCGGTAGAGGAAGAAGATAGCGGGCCGTTGAACCTGTCGACGCCGTATCCGATCACCCTCAGCCGCGTGGCGCTGCATAACGTCAATGTCAAAATCGATGATACCGCCGTCTCGCTGCGCGATTTCTCTACCGGACTGAACTGGCAGGAGAAGAACCTGACCCTGACGCCGACCTCGCTGCAGGGGCTGCTTATCGCCCTGCCAAAAGTCGCGAAAGTGGCGCAGGAGCAGGTGGTGGAACCGAAAATTGACCATCCGAAACCGGAAGAAAAGCCGCTCGGCGAGACGATGAAAGATCTGTTCTCGAAACCGGTACTGCCGGAGATGGTCGATGTGCATCTGCCGCTGAACCTCAATATTCAGGAGTTTCGCGGCGAACAGCTGCGCCTGACCGGCGACACGGATATGACGGTCTACAACCTGTTGCTGAAAGTCAGCAGCATCGACGGGCAGATGAAGCTAGACGCGCTGGATGTTGATTCCGACCAGGGCAAAGTGAAAGCCTCCGGGACTGCGCAGCTGCAGGATAACTGGCCGGTCGATATCACCCTCGACAGCACGCTGAACATTGAACCGCTGAAAGGCGAGAAGGTAAAGCTGAAAGTAGGCGGCGAGCTGCGTAAAAAACTGCAGGTCGGCGTTGATTTAGCCGGCTCGGTGGCAATGACCCTGCGCGCTGAAGCGCAGCTGGCGGAAGCCGGGCTGCCGCTGAATATGGAACTGAAGAGTAAGCAACTGTACTGGCCGTTTACCGGCGAGAAACAGTTCCAGGCGGATGATTTACAACTGAAATTCAGCGGTAAGATGACCGACTACACCATGGCGTTCAGTACCGCGGTGAAAGGGCAGTCGCTGCCGCCGGCTAAAATTACCCTTAACGCCAAAGGCAACGAACAGCAGGTGAATCTCGATAAGCTGACCGTAGCGGCGCTGGAGGGGAAAACCGAACTGAAAGCGCTGCTCGACTGGCAGCAGGCGATCAGCTGGCGTGGCGAACTGACGCTTGATGGCATTAATACCGCCAAAGAGGTGCCGGACTGGCCGTCGAAGCTGAACGGGATTATCAAAACCCAGGGCAGCCTGTACGGTAGCAGCTGGCAGATGGCGGTTCCCGAGCTGAAAATTACCGGCAACGTGAAACAAAATAAAGTGGATGTTCACGGTTCATTGCAGGGCAACAGCTACATGCAGTGGAAAGTGCCGGGCCTGCATCTGGCGCTTGGCCCGAACAGCGCCGATGTGAAAGGCGAGCTGGGGGTGAAAGATCTCAACCTTGACGCCACCATCGATGCGCCGCATCTCGACAACGCGTTGCCGGGGCTGGGCGGTACGGCGAAAGGTCTGCTGAAGGTGCGCGGCACCATCGACGCGCCGCAGCTGCTGGCGGATATCACCGCCCGCGCTTTACGCTGGCAGGAATTGACGGTGGCCCAGGTCAACGTCAAAGGCGACGTCAAATCCAGCGACCAGATTGGCGGCAATCTCGACGTACGCGTCGATCGCATTAGCCAGCCGGGCGTTAACATCAATCTGGTTCAGCTGAATGCCAAAGGTACCGAAAAACAGCACGATTTACAGCTGCGGGTGCAGGGCGAACCGGTCTCTGGTCAGCTGACGCTGGCGGGCAGCTTCGATCGTAAAGAGGAGCGCTGGAAGGGCACGCTGAGCAATACCCGCTTCCAGACGCCGGTCGGGCCGGTGGCGCTGACGCGCAACATTGCGCTGGATTATCGCAACCAGGAGCAGAAAATCAGCATTGGGCCGCACTGCTGGAGCAACCCGAATGCCGAGCTGTGCGTGCCGCAGACGATCGATGCCGGCGCCAGCGGGCGCGCGGTGGTTAATCTCAACCGTTTCGACCTGGCGATGCTAAAACCGTTTATGCCGGACGCGACCCAGGCGAGCGGCGTGTTTAGCGGTAACGCCGATGTGAGCTGGGACACCACCAAAGAGGGGCTGCCGCAGGGCAAAGTTACCCTCAGCGGACGCAATGTCAAAGTTACCCAGACGGTCAACGACGCGCCGCTGCCGGTGGCTTTCGATACGCTGAACCTCAGCGCCGATCTGCATAACAATCGGGCGCAGCTGGGCTGGCTGATTCGCCTGACCAACAACGGCCAGCTTGATGGCCAGGTGGAGGTGACCGACCCGCAGGGGCGGCGTAACCTTGGCGGCAACGTCAACATCAGCAACTTCTCGCTGGCGATGATTAACCCGATCTTCGCTCGCGGCGAGAAGGCGGAAGGCAAGCTCAACGCCCGCCTGCGTCTCGGCGGCAACGTGCAGAGCCCGCAGTTGTTTGGCCAGATGCAGCTGAGCGGTATCGACATCGACGGCAACTTTATGCCGTTTGATATGCAGCCGAGCCAGCTGGCGATGAACTTCAACGGAACCCGTTCGACTTTGCAGGGGACGGTGAATACCAAACAGGGGCAGATTGCGCTGAGCGGCAACGCCGACTGGACGCAAATCGACAACTGGCGCGCGCAGATTGCGGCGAAGGGCAGCCGGGTGCGCATTACCGTACCGCCAATGGTTCGCCTGGACGTATCCCCGGATGTGGTCTTTACCGCCACGCCGAGCCTGTTTAACCTCGATGGCCGCGTTGATGTGCCGTGGGCGCGCATCGTGGTCAACGAGGTACCGGAAAGCGCGGTGGGCGTCTCGTCTGATGAAGTGATGCTGGATAAAAATCTGCAGCCGATTAAACCGCAGAGCGCCGGGATCCCGATCAACAGCAACCTGATGATCCACGTCGGCAATAACGTGCGCCTGGATGCATTTGGTCTGAAAGCGCGCCTGACCGGCGATCTGAAAGTGGCGCAGGATAAACAGGGCCTGGGTCTCAACGGCCAGATCAATATACCGGAAGGTCGTTTCCACGCTTATGGTCAGGACCTGATCGTGCGTAAAGGCGAGCTGCTGTTCTCCGGCCCGCCGGATCAGCCGCTGCTCAATATCGAAGCGATTCGTAACCCGGAAGCCACCGAAGACGACGTGATCGCCGGCGTTCGCGTTACCGGATCCGCCGATCAGCCGAAGGCCGAGATCTTCTCCGACCCGGCGATGTCCCAGCAGGAAGCGCTTTCTTATCTGCTGCGCGGCCAGGGTTTAGGCAGCGAACAGAGCGATAGTGCGGCGATGACCTCAATGCTTATTGGAATGGGGGTTGCACAAAGTGGTCAGGTTGTGGGTAAAATCGGCGAGACATTTGGCGTAAGCAATTTGGCGCTGGATACCCAGGGGGTAGGCGACTCCTCCCAGGTGGTGGTCAGCGGCTATGTGCTGCCAGGTCTTCAGGTAAAATACGGCGTCGGCATCTTCGACTCCCTGGCGACGCTTACCCTGCGTTATCGCCTGATGCCTAAGCTATATATGGAAGCGGTGTCTGGCGTAGACCAGGCTCTCGATTTGCTCTATCAGTTTGAGTTTTAGCAATGCGAATATTTGTTTACGGCAGTTTACGGCGCAAACAAGGCAACAGCCACTGGATGACCAACGCCCAGTTGCTGGGCGCTCATAGTGTCGACGATTATCAGCTGTACAGCCTGGGCCACTATCCAGGCGCGGTGCCGGGCGAAGGCACAGTACATGGTGAAGTGTATCGTATCGACGCCTCGACGCTGGCCGAGCTGGATGCGCTGCGCACCAAGGGCGGTGAATACGCGCGCCATCTGATCCAGACGCCTTACGGCAGCGCGTGGATGTATGTCTATCAGCGCTCCGTCGAGGGGTTTGCGCAGATTGAGAGCGGAAACTGGTTGGACAGAGACCAGTAATTGAAAACGACAACGCCACCTTCGGGTGGCGTTGTTTTTTACCGTCTCGAGTTGGGCTGGGCCCAAAAAAAACACCGCCAAAAGGCGGTGTTTTTTT
>CABUCP010000105.1 GCA_902490055.1 uncultured Klebsiella sp.
CGGAAAACATATTGCAGAAAAATTAACCGGGAGCGCAATATCCTCTGAAGCGACACGGGATAAACCCTTTTCTCAGGCTAAAAAGTTGCAAACCGATAACAGTATCTACCCGACAGTTTGTAGCCCCGCGCAAGCGTAGCGCCGCCGGGGATGATGCCGCTTACCCGCCGATTCCGCTGTTCATTAACGCCAGCGCGTGGCTCACGATCGTCTGTGGAGTCACTGCCTGTAAACGCGCATCGCTGCGGGTACGCGAAAACGGCACCAGCACGAGACTAATCAAGGTGGTGAATAGCAGTTCCGGGGACAGGGCCGGATTAATTTTCCCCTCCTGCTGCCAGCGGCGTACCGTCTCCAGCATCACGTGGAAACGCTCCTCGCCGAAACGCGCATCCATATGCTGGCGCAGCATCGGCATCTCGCCGATGATCTCCTGCATCCACAGCGGCGCGAACCAGGCGTTCTTTTCCGCCATCGCCGCCAGTGTCTTAATCATCAGCGTCAGCGCCGTCACCGGGTCCTGCGGATGGTCGACAAAAATGCGGCTGATATCGTTACGCAGCGGCATAAAGCGCTCTTCCAGCAGATTCTCAACCAGCGCTTCCCGCGAATTAAAATAGTAATGCAGCATCGCCGGCGTTACCCCCGCCTCTTTCGCGATGGCGTTTAACGACACGCGAGCGATCCCGTGGCGGGCAAACAGCGCCAGCGCAATATCAATCAGTTGCTCGCGGTTGGCGGTACCCGGCTTTTTGCCGCGTGGCCGACCGGGGCGGCGCGGCGTTTCATTAGCTTTTTGTGCTGACATATCCTGGCGATCCCTTGACCTGATTCATCATTTCCCTAAATATTAATTATGCATTTAATTAATTTCAAGCGAGTGATGCAATGACATCTGAAGTCGCCAGCCAACCGGCGCCGTCGATCCGCCTGCTGTTCAGCGCCCTGCTGCTGGTCATGCTGTTGTCGGCGCTGGATCAAACCATCGTCTCCACCGCCCTGCCGACTATTGTTGGCGAACTTGGCGGGCTGGATAAACTGTCGTGGGTGGTCACCGCCTATATCCTCAGCTCGACCATCGTGGTGCCGCTGTACGGTAAATTCGGCGATCTGTTCGGGCGCAAAATCGTGCTGCAGGTGGCAATCGTGCTATTTCTTGCCGGTTCCGCGCTCTGCGGGCTGGCGCAGAACATGACGCAATTGGTACTGATGCGCGCGCTGCAGGGGCTCGGCGGCGGCGGCCTGATGGTAATCAGCATGGCAGCGGTCGCCGACGTTATCCCACCCGCCAACCGCGGACGCTATCAGGGGTTGTTCGGCGGCGTCTTCGGCCTGGCGACGGTTATCGGCCCGCTGATCGGCGGTTTCCTGGTACAGCACGCCTCGTGGCGCTGGATTTTCTATATCAACCTGCCGCTGGGTCTGTTCGCACTGCTGGTCATCGGCGCGGTATTCCACAGCAGCAACAAACGCAGCCAGCATCAGATTGACTGGCTGGGGGCGATTTACCTCAGCATGGCGCTGTTGTGCATCATCCTGTTTACCTCGGAAGGCGGCAGCGTCCATGCGTGGAATGATCCGCAGCTGTGGTGCATTCTGGCCTTCGGCATCGTGGGGATCATCGGCTTTATCTATGAAGAACGGATCGCCGCCGAGCCGATTATTCCGCTGTCGTTATTCCGCAACCGCAGCTTCCTGCTGTGTAGCCTGATTGGCTTTGTTATCGGCATGTCGCTGTTCGGATCAGTCACCTTCCTGCCGCTCTATCTGCAGGTGGTGAAAGAGGCAACGCCGACCGAGGCCGGGCTGCAGCTGATCCCGCTGATGGGCGGCCTGCTGCTAACCTCGATCATCAGCGGCCGGGTGATTAGCCACACCGGAAAATACCGGATCTTCCCGATTATCGGTACCCTGCTCGGCGTGACCGGCATGGTACTGCTGACCCGCATCACTATTCATTCGCCGATGTGGCAGTTGTATTTGTTTACCGGCGTGCTCGGCGCGGGACTGGGGCTGGTGATGCAGGTGCTGGTCCTGGCGGTACAGAATGCGATGCCGGCGCAGATGTATGGCGTCGCCACCTCCGGTGTGACCCTGTTCCGTTCGATTGGCGGCTCTATCGGCGTGGCGCTATTCGGCGCAGTATTCACCCATGTGCTGCAAAATAACCTGCAGAAGCTGCTGCCGGAGGGCGCGGTGCTGCCGCCAGCAATGAATCCGGTGGCGGTACAGCATCTGCCAGCGGCGATCCGTCTCGATTATCTCGACGCCTTCGGCGCGGCCATCCACGCGGCATTCCTGATGGCGGCCTGCATTATGGCCGTCGCGTTTGTCCTTTCCTGGCTATTGAAGGAGGCGCCGCTGAAAACCGCGGCGCATTAAGCGGCCCCAGCGATGCGCAGCAAAGCCTGGCGCAGGGCCGGCGCGGCAAAATCGATAAATTTCCGCAGCTTAAGCGGCGCCAGCTCCCGCGCGGTATATAACAAATGAACCGGCGCGGGCTCCGGCTCGACGCTTTCCAGCAGCAGACGCAGCTCCCCGCAGCGCAGGCCATCCAGCGCCTGATAGTGTAGCAAGCGGGCCACGCCGATCCCCAGCCGCGCGGCATCGGCGGCGCTCTCCGGCGTGGTGACGGCTAACACCGGCGGCAGATGAATGAGCTGGTCCTCACGTTCAACGGCGCGAAAGCGCCAGCCGCGATAGGGCATCGGCGATTCAATACGAATGATCGGCAGCGCCGCCAGATCGCGCGGCCGCTGCGGCTCGCCGTATTTCGCCAGCAGCGTGGGATGGGCGCAGACCACAATACGCATCGTGCCGAGCCGGGTCGCCACCATGCTGCTATCCGCCAGCTCGCCAATTCGTACCGCCAGATCGATATGGTCGCCGACCAAATCGGCGTTACTGTCGCTGAGCAACAAACGCACGCGAATTTGCGGATAACGGGCGATAAATTCACTAATGACTGGCAGGACGTGCTGGCGACCAAACATCGTCGGCGCGGAGATCACCAGCTCGCCCTTCGGCTCCTGGTATTCACCCGTTGCCCGACGTTCAGCGTTTTCCACCTCTTCGAGGATCCGCCGCGCGGCGGCGACATAATCGACACCGGCGTCGGTGAGGGTGAGTTTACGGGTGGTGCGCGTCAATAAACGGACTCCCAGCTCGCTCTCCAGCTCGCCGATATTACGGCTCACGGTAGTCAACGGCATATTCAGCGCCCGCGCCGCCGCCGACATACTGCCCAGTTCAGTGACTTTCACCAGCAGCGCCATAGCGCTTAATCGGTCCATTATTCTCCCGCTTTTCGGAAAGATGATTACCAGAGAAGCAGTATTATCATTTTTCACAGCACAGTCCATGATAGCCCCCTACCTTCAGGAGGCGTTATGGCAGCAACCTTTCTCGATATTGCTATCACCCCGGATGTCATGGATGTGCAGCATGAAATGGGCAGCGACTCACTGTGGCAAACGCCGCACAGCCGCCGTCAGGCCGATCGTTTCGGCGCCAGCGAAGAGGGGATGATCGCCACCCGCGATAGTTTTTATCTGGCGACGGTGTCGCAGAGCAGCTGGCCCTATATTCAGCATCGCGGCGGCCCGGCGGGCTTTTTGCACCTGCTGGATGACACCACGCTGGCGATGGCCGATTTCGGCGGCAACCGCCAGTACATCACCACCGGCAACCTGCGCGGCAGCGACCGGGCCTGTCTATTTTTGATGGATTACCCGCGGCGTGCCAGGCTGAAAATCTACGCCACCGTCGAGGTGCTGGCGGCGAAAGAGCAGCCTGAGCTGCTGGCGTTGGTGACGCCGGCAAACTATCGCGCCCGCATCGAGCGCCTGTTTCGTTTTCATCTGCAGGCCTTTGACTGGAACTGCCCGCAGCACATTACGCCGCGCTACAGCGCCCAGCAGGTCGCAGAGTACGGCCACAATCTGCAGCAACGTATTGATGAACTGGAGCAGGAGAATCTGCGCCTGCAGCAACAATTAGCCCTAAAAGGAGAGTCATCATGAGTGAGCAACGTCCACCTTTACCGCCGTTTACCCGCGACAGCGCCGCGCAAAAGGTACGCGCGGCCGAAGACGGCTGGAATAGCCGCGATGCGCATAAAGTCGCGCTGGCCTATACCGTGGATAGCGAATGGCGCAACCGCAGCGAATTTATCCACGGGCGGGCGGAAATCGTCACGTTTTTGCAGCGAAAGTGGCGCAAGGAGCAGCAATACCGGCTGATTAAAGAGCTGTGGGCGTGGCAGGAAGATCGCATCGCCGTGCGCTTCGCCTATGAGTGGTGCGACGATAGCGGTAACTGGTTTCGTTCGTACGGCAATGAAAACTGGCAGTTTGACGAGCACGGGCTGATGCGCACGCGCTATGCCTGCATCAACGATCTGCCGATCGCGGAAAGCGAGCGCCTGTTCCACTGGCCCCAGGGCCGTCGCCCTGACGATCATCCGGGGCTAAGCGAACTGGGGCTATAAACAGGCGCTGGGACGGGTTAATCGGCTTGCGGGAAATCCACCACCGTATCGTTAACCCGGTTCACCATGTTGGTGAACAGAATGGCGCTGATGGCGCTGATAATCTCAATTACCTGCTGGTCGCTAAAACCAGCGTGACGCAGCGCGGCGACGTCTGCTTCCGGCAGCGTACCGGTGGTGGTCACCAGGGTTTGCGCGAATTTCACCAACGCAGCCAGGTGCGCATCTTCAGCATAGTCACCGCGGCGCAGCGCGTGGATTTGTTCACTGCTGAAGCCGGCCTTTTTCGCCATCAGGGTATGCGCGGCCAGGCAGTAATCACAGCCCGTCGCTTCGCTAACCGACAGATTAATCGCTTCCAGCTCCTGGGCGCTTAGGCTGCCTTTATGCAGCATCGCATTGTGCGCCAGCGCCTGCTGCAGCGCCGCCGGCGAGTGGCCGCCGATGGTCAGATAGGCATTCGGTACCTTGCCCATCGCTTTTTTGATCCCGCCAAAAATTTCTGCGGCTTTACCGGTGGCGTCTTGTTCACGGATGTCGGCTAAACGGCTCATGGTGTACTCCTGTTATTTGAGGGTATGTCGTGGCAATGGAGACATCTTAGTGCTCGGCGGCGTGCTAGACTGGCGCTCTTCGTCTCATTTTTTTGTCTTATCGTCTCAGGAGGCGCATGGATAGTCTCAGCCATTTGCTCACGCTGCTGGCGCCGCGTTGCGAAGTGAATCTGCATTGCCGCTTCGGCGGGCGCTGGCAAGCCGGGCACAATCAGATGCGGGCGGGCGTGGTGCCGTGGCACTTTGTATTACGCGGCGAAGGGCGGTTAACCGTCGGTCATCAAACTCGCCACATGCGCGCTGGCGACGTGATTCTGCTGCCGCACGGTTCGCCGCATCTGATGGAAAGCTTAGTGGAATGGGGGCAGGTGCTACCCATCGCCCACCGCTTTAACGGCACGCTGACTGAAGTCCGCACCGCCGAAGAGAGCGATGCGCTGGAGATGCTGTGCGGTGAATTTTATTTTGGCCCCCACGTCAGTTGGCTGTTTGCCGAAGAGTCGGAGCTTATCCATTTACACACCGACGAGCGCGAAGATTGCCCGGAACTGGCCATACTGCTTAACGTACTGGTGCGCGAAAGCCTGGCGGAACACCCCGGCGGCAGCGCCATTGTGCGCAGCCTCGGCGATACGCTGCTGGTACTGCTGCTGCGTACGCTGCTCGGCGCGCAGGAGCCGCCGGGCGGCCTGTTGCGCCTGATGAGCGATACCCGGCTGATGCCGGCCATTCTCGCCGTGCTGGCGGCGCCGGAACAGCCGTGGACGCTCGAGAGCATGGCGGCGCGGGCATTTTTATCGCGCGCCACCTTCGCCCGCCATTTTGCCCGCGTCTACCATCTGACGCCGCAGGCATGGTTGTCGCAGCTGCGGATGGCGATGGCCGCTCGCCTGCTGCATCTCGACCGCCAGGCGCGGCTGGAAGTGATTGCCGAACGCTGCGGCTTTCAGTCGCTGGCTTCTTTCGCTAAAACCTTTAAAAAACACTACGGCATGACGCCGGGCGAGTGGCGTCGGCAGTAAAGCGCGCGCCGCGTCGCGCCGTGCTATGATTCCTGCTTTGCGCTATTTCACGCGAGGGAAAAATGGGTTCCAGCAAAAGAGGGATGTTGAACGTATTGATCGCCGCCGTCCTGTGGGGCAGTTCCGGGGTCTGCGCGCAGTACATTATGCAGCAAAGTCAGATGTCATCACCCTATCTGACCATGATCCGCCTGCTGTTCGCCGGGCTGATTCTGCTGATGCTCGCTTTCGTTCACGGCGATAAAATTTTCCGCGTGCTGCAAAACCGCAAAGACGCGCTCAGCCTGCTGTTTTTCTCACTGGTCGGCGCGTTAACCGTACAGTACACCTTCCTGATGACCATCGAGAAGTCGAACGCCGCTACCGCTACGGTACTGCAATTTTTGTCGCCGACGATTATCGTCGCCTGGTTCGCGCTGGCGCGTAAGGCGCGGCCCAGCCCCTTTGTGCTGCTGGCGATTGGTACCTCGCTGGCCGGCACCTTCCTGCTGGTCACCCATGGCAATCCGACCTCGCTCTCCATCTCGCCGGCGGCGCTGTTCTGGGGGATCGCCTCTGCCTTCGCGGCGGCGTTTTATACCACCTATCCCTCAACGCTTATCGCCCGCTACGGCACGTTGCCGATCGTCGGCTGGAGCATGCTGATCGGCGGGGCGATGCTACTGCCGTTCTACGGCAGCCAGGGCGCCAACTTCGTAGTGAACGGCCGCCTGCTGCTGGCGTTTTTCTACCTGGTGGTGATCGGCACCTCGCTGACGTTCAGCCTGTACCTTAACGGCGCGCAGAAAATCGGCGGCGCGAAAGCCGGGATCCTCAGCTGCGCCGAGCCGCTGAGCAGCGCCCTGCTCTCCCTTCTGCTGCTGGGTATTACCTTTACCCTACCGGATTGGCTGGGGACGCTGCTCATTCTGTCCTCGGTCATACTCATCGCCATCGATTCACGGCGACGGGTGCGCGCGGCGTAATAGCAATTGGCTGATTTTAAACAACAAAAAATGCCTGACATTTGCGCAATTCATCTGCTGCGCATATAGTTGACTGAAGCGAAAAGTGAAGGAGAAGCGCCATGAAAGCGTGTTGGATGTTATGTCTGGTTACCGCCCTTAGCACAAGCGCGGCGTGGGCCGAATCACCGCTGCAAAGCCTGCAGTTCGAGCAGCAAAAGCAGCAGGTGTTAAAAGCGGTGAAGGAAAAATGCGCGCCGGCGAGCACCCTTAGCGATACCGATTTCGCAAATCAGGTCCTCGCCTCGAAAGATAACCAAAGCCACGTTCGCGAAGCGACGCTGGCGAAAGAGCGCAATAATCAAAAAGGCTATCTGGCCGCCATTGATAAGATCCGCTGCCCGGGTAAATAACTGTATGAATTATAATAAAAAGCCGCCACCCAGAGCGACGGCTTTTTATTTTCCCCGCCGCTAGGGAATAATTAAGTCGCCGCGCAGCAGACTGCCGCCAGGGAGCTGGGTTTTCTCGGTCAGCCAGTTGATGATCCGCGAAGCCATCGCATCCATTGAATACTCGATAGCCGGAATAGTCGGAACGCCCGGCATCTGCAACGACCCCGCGAGGCTGAAGACCATCACTTTTTCCGGCACCGCGCGGTTAAACGCCTGCAGCTGCGGCACCACCCGCTGCGCCTGCTGCTCATCGCTCACCAGCAGCGCATTAAAATTCAGGGTAGTGGCGTTATTCACCAGCTCCTGCACCGCCACCGACGGCGAGGCGCTTTCCAGAAACACCAGATTGCGATTAAACGGCAGGAAATTTTTCTCCAGCGCATGCTTATAGCCCAGCAATACCTGGTCGGCGAAGCCGCTACCCTGCGGATGAATCAGCGCAATCTGCCGTCTCCCTTGGCTAATCAGGTAGTTACAGGCGGTTTCCGCAGCGAAAGCGTGATCGAACTGGATACTGTTTTCACCGTCGCTTTCCAGGCAGTCGATCAGCACCACGTCAGGGCGGTCTATCTGCAGCGGGAAGCGTGCGCCGATGATCAGCACGTCGTCGCACAAGCCGCAGGTGAGTTCATCCAGCGCGCTCATCACCTCGCCGCGGCTATTGGCGAAGCGCAGCAGCAGATGCTTTTGATGCTGGCTGAGCTGTTTTTCCAGGGCGTAGAGATAGCTGGTGGTCTGATTGATGTTGTCCTGCGCGCAAATCACGCCGATACAGCCGGTCGACTGGCTCAGTAAGGATTGGGCAATCATATTGGGCCGGTAGTTCAGCGTTTCCGCCGCCTGGAGCACCGCCTGACGGCTGGCCTCTTTTACCCCGCGCGAACCGCTCAGCACGCGCGAAACCGTGGCTTTCGATACCCCGGCTAACCGTGATACATCATTGATTGTCGACATCTTTTTTCCCCTGGCAGGGGCGGCTTAGCCCCTGTAACGCTGTGTCCTGAATCGCTTCAATTATAACCAGCGGCAGTATATCCGTTTCCTTTTTTATTTGGAAACCGATTTTCCGTTTCGGCAACAAACCACGCAAAATCGACATAAATCTGTGAGCAAAATCTAATTAGTAAGGCCGCTAACAATGAGTTATTGACGGTGGTCA
>CABUCP010000106.1 GCA_902490055.1 uncultured Klebsiella sp.
TTTTGAGGCCACCAGCACCGGCAGTTTCAGCCAGCGTGGTGAATAAGTTAACCCCAGGTCGCACGGACTGTAGGCCGGATAAGGCGCAGCCGCCATCCGGCGTAAAGCGGCTCCTGAACCGCGGATATTGCCCGGCGGCGCTGCGCTTGCGCGGGCCTACAGATCACATACCGGGCGTAGCCCGGATGAGGCGCAAGCAGGAATCCGGGGCAACCGCGGCGCTGAATGCCTGTATAAAACCCCAGCACCCATCATCAAACCAGGCTATAATCAGGCCTGGTTTTTTAATGGGCGAGAGCACGCGTGACGCAGTCGCAAGCAGGTTTTTTACTTACCCGTCACTGGCGGGATACCCCACAGGGAACGGAACTGGCCTTCTGGCTGGCGACCGATAACGGCCCGCTGCAGGTCACGCTGCCGCCGCAGGAGTCCGTCGCGTTTATCCCTGAAACGCAGCGGGCGCAGGCTGAGCGCCTGCTGCAGGGGGAAAACGGCTATCGTCTCGCCCCGCTTGCGCTAAAAGATTTCCATCGTCAGCCGGTTTTCGGCCTCTACTGCCGCGCCCATCGCCAGCTGATGCGGCTGGAAAAAAAACTGCGTGAAAACGGCGTGACCGTCTATGAGGGCGATATCCGCCCGCCGGAACGTTACCTGATGGAGCGCTTTATCACCGCCCCGGTGTGGGTCGAGGGCGAAACCCGCGGCTCGCAGCTGGCCAACGCGCGCTTGAAGCCGAATCCAGACTACCGCCCGCCGCTGAAATGGGTCTCGCTGGATATTGAAACCAGCCGCCACGGCGAGCTCTACTGCATCGGTCTGGAAGGCTGCGGCCAGCGGGTGGTCTACATGCTCGGCCCCGAGCCCGCGTCTCCTCCAGCGGTGAATTTCGAACTGGTTTACGTCGCCAGCCGCCCGCTGCTGCTGGAAAAGCTCAACACCTGGTTTGCCGAACACGACCCCGATGTGCTGATCGGCTGGAACGTAGTGCAGTTCGATCTCCGCGTCCTGCAGAAGCACGCCGAACGTTACCGTATCCCGCTGCTGCTCGGCCGCGGCAATAGCGAGTTGGAGTGGCGCGAGCACGGCTTCAAAAACGGCATCTTCTTTGCGCAGGCCAACGGCAGGCTGATTATCGACGGCATCGAGGCGCTGAAATCAGCGTTCTGGAACTTCTCCTCTTTCTCGCTGGAGGCGGTCGCCCGCGAGCTGCTGGGCGAAGGCAAAGCTATCGATAACCCGTGGGATCGGATGGACGAAATCGATCGCCGCTTCCATGAGGATAAACCGGCGCTGGCGACCTATAACCTACAGGATTGCGAGCTGGTGACGCGAATATTCCACAAAACGGAGATCATGCCGTTTCTGCTCGAACGGGCTACGGTTAACGGCCTACCCGCCGACCGTCACGGCGGCTCGGTGGCCGCCTTCAGCCATCTCTATTTTCCGCGCATGCACCGGCTGGGCTACGTAGCGCCCAATCTCGGCGAAGTGCCGCCGCAGGCCAGCCCCGGCGGCTACGTCATGGATTCCCGCCCCGGCCTGTATGACTCGGTGCTGGTGCTGGACTACAAAAGCCTGTACCCATCGATCATCCGCACCTTCTTAATCGATCCGGTCGGTCTTATCGAAGGGCTGGCGCAGCCCGATGACCAGTACAGCACCGAAGGTTTTCTCGGCGCCCGCTTCTCGCGTGATAAACACTGCCTGCCCGGTATCGTCGGGCAAATCTGGCACGGTCGCGACGAGGCCAAGCGCCACAAAAATAAGCCGCTGTCGCAGGCGCTAAAGATCATCATGAACGCCTTTTACGGCGTGCTGGGCACCAGCGCCTGTCGCTTCTTCGACCCCAGGCTGGCATCGTCGATCACCATGCGCGGCCACGCGATTATGCGTCAGACCAAAGCGCTCATTGAAGCCAAAGGCTATGACGTCATCTACGGCGATACCGATTCCACCTTCGTCTGGCTGAAGCGACCGCATAGCGAAGCGCAGGCGGCGGAAATCGGCCGTGAGCTGGTCAGCTACGTTAACGACTGGTGGGCGCAGGAACTGGGCAAAAGCCAGTTGACCAGCGCGCTGGAGCTGGAATTCGAAACTCACTTCTGCCGCTTTTTGATGCCGACCATTCGCGGCGCCGATACCGGCAGCAAGAAGCGCTACGCCGGGATGATTCAGGAAGGAGACGCCCAGCGCATGGTATTTAAGGGGCTGGAAACGGTGCGTACCGACTGGACGCCGCTGGCCCAGCAGTTTCAGCAGGAGCTGTACCTGCGTATTTTCCGCAATCAGCCCTATCAGGATTACGTACGCGAAACTATCGCCAGGCTGATGAACGGCGAGCTTGACGATCGGCTGGTTTACCGCAAACGCCTGCGCCGCCCGCTGGCGGAGTATCAGCGCAACATTCCGCCGCACGTGCGCGCCGCCAGGCTTGCCGATGAACAAAATCTGAAACTTGGCCGGGCGCAGCAGTATCAGCAGCGCGGCACCATTAAATACGTCTGGACCACCGGCGGCCCGGAGCCAGTGGATTACCAACAGTCGCCGCTCGATTACGATCACTATTTATCAAAGCAGCTGCAGCCGGTGGCGGAAGGAATACTTCCCTTCGTCAACGACGATTTTGCTACAATAGTGACAGGGCAACTGGGGCTATTTTGACAGGTGACTAACACCTCGGCATCCAGTACCATAGCGCCCTTTCCATTCCTGGACCCAATTTTGATTCCTCAACGTAACTATGTTGAGGATGCACTATTGCCTGCAATTAAAGAACAAAGAGCCGAACACATATGCCTTTTACACTTGGTCAACGCTGGATTAGCGACACAGAGAGCGAACTAGGACTAGGGACGGTGGTAGCGCTGGATGCGCGCATGGTCACTCTCCTATTTCCCGCCATCGGCGAAAACCGTCTGTACTCTCGCAACGATTCCCCGATTACCCGCGTGATGTTTAACCCGGGCGATACCATTACCAGCCACGAAGGCTGGCAGCTCCACGTTGACGAAGTGAATGAAGAGAACGGACTGCTGTCTTACACCGGTACCCGCCTCGATACGCAAGAAGAGAACGTTATCCTGCGCGAAGTGCTGCTCGACAGCAAACTGGCTTTCAGCAAGCCGCAGGACCGCCTGTTCGCTGGGCAAATTGACCGTATGGACCGCTTTGCCCTGCGCTACCGCGCGCGTAAGTTTCAGAGCGAACAGTACCGCATGCCGTGGAGCGGCCTGCGCGGCCAGCGCACCAGCCTGATCCCGCATCAGTTGAACATTGCCCATGACGTTGGCCGTCGTCACGCGCCGCGCGTGCTGCTGGCCGATGAAGTCGGCTTAGGGAAAACCATCGAAGCCGGGATGATTCTGCATCAGCAGTTGCTCTCCGGCGCCGCCGAGCGCGTGCTGATCGTGGTACCAGAAACTCTCCAGCACCAGTGGCTGGTAGAAATGCTGCGCCGCTTCAACCTGCGCTTCGCGCTGTTCGACGACGAGCGCTACGCCGAGGCGCAGCACGACGCCTATAACCCGTTCGAAACCGAACAGCTGGTGATCTGCTCTTTAGACTTCGTGCGCCGCAGCAAGCAGCGCCTGGAGCACCTGTGCGACGCCGAGTGGGATCTGCTGGTTGTCGATGAAGCGCACCACCTGGTGTGGAGCGAAGAGGCGCCGAGCCGCGAATATCAAGCGATTGAACAGCTGGCCGAACGCGTGCCAGGTATCCTGCTGCTGACCGCGACGCCGGAACAGCTGGGTATGGAGAGCCACTTTGCGCGCCTGCGTCTGCTGGATCCAAACCGCTTCCATGATTTCGAGCAGTTCGTTGAAGAACAGCAAAACTACCGCCCGGTCGCCGACGCCGTCGCCCTGCTGCTGGCGGGCAACAAGCTGAACGATACTGAACTCAATACCCTTGGCGATCTGATCGGCGAACAGGATATCGAGCCGCTGCTGCAGGCGGCAAACAGCGACAGCGAAGACGCCCAGGCCGCGCGCCAGGAGCTGGTTTCCATGCTGATGGACCGCCACGGCACCAGCCGCGTGCTGTTCCGTAACACCCGTAACGGCGTGAAAGGCTTCCCGAAGCGCGAACTGCACACCATTCGCCTGCCGCTGCCGACCCAGTACCAAACGGCCATCAAGGTCTCCGGTATTATGGGCGCCCGCAAAACGGCGGAAGAGCGCGCCCGCGACATGCTCTATCCAGAGCAGATTTATCAGGAATTTGAAGGCGATACCGGCACCTGGTGGAACTTTGACCCCCGCGTCGAATGGCTGATGGGCTATCTGACCAGCCACCGTTCGCAGAAGGTGCTGGTGATTTGCGCCAAGGCCGCCACCGCGCTGCAGCTCGAGCAGGTACTGCGCGAGCGCGAAGGTATCCGCGCCGCCGTATTCCACGAAGGGATGTCGATTATCGAACGCGACCGCGCCGCGGCGTGGTTTGCCGAAGAAGACACCGGCGCGCAGGTGCTGCTGTGTTCCGAAATCGGTTCCGAAGGGCGTAACTTCCAGTTCGCCAGCAACCTGGTGATGTTCGATCTGCCGTTTAACCCGGATCTGCTGGAGCAGCGTATTGGCCGTCTCGACCGTATCGGTCAGGCGCACGACATCCAGATTCACGTACCGTACCTCGAGAAGACCGCGCAATCGGTGCTGGTACGCTGGTATCACGAAGGTCTCGATGCCTTCGAGCACACCTGCCCGACCGGCCGTACCGTCTACGACAGCGTGCACAACGAACTGATCACCTATCTGGCCGCGCCGGAATCCACCGACGGCTTCGGCGATCTGATCAAGTCCTGCCGCCAGCAGCATGAAGCGCTGAAAGCGCAGCTGGAGCAGGGCCGCGACCGTCTGCTGGAAATTCACTCTAACGGCGGCGAGAAAGCGCAGCAGCTTGCGGAAAGCATTGAAGAACAGGACGACGATACCAGCCTGATCGCTTTCTCCATGAACCTGTTCGATATCGTCGGCATCAACCAGGACGACCGCGGTGAAAACCTGATCGTCCTGACGCCGTCGGATCACATGCTGGTGCCGGATTTCCCGGGGCTGCCGGAAGACGGCTGCACTATCACCTTCGAGCGTGACGTGGCGCTGTCGCGTGAAGACGCGCAGTTCATCACCTGGGAACACCCGCTGATTCGCAACGGTCTGGATCTAATCCTTTCCGGCGATACCGGCAGCAGCACCATTTCGCTGCTGAAGAACAAGGCGCTGCCGGTCGGCACCCTGCTGCTGGAGCTGATCTACGTGGTCGAAGCGCAGGCGCCGAAACAGCTGCAGCTTAACCGCTTCCTGCCGGCAACGCCGGTCCGCATGCTGCTGGATAAAAACGGCAACAATCTGGCCGGCCAGGTCGAGTTCGAAAGTTTCAACCGCCAGCTAAGCGCGGTCAACCGCCACACCGGCAGCAAACTGGTTAACGCGGTGCAGCAGGACGTTCATGCGATTCTGCAGCAGGGCGAAGCGCAAATCGCCAAAGCGGCGCAGGCGCTGATCGACGCGGCGCGTAGCGAAGCCGATGATAAACTGACGGCGGAACTGTCGCGCCTGGAAGCGCTGAAGGCGGTGAACCCGAACATCCGTGACGATGAACTGGCGGCAATCGAAAGTAACCGCCAGCAGGTGATGGATGCGCTGGCGCAGGCCGGATGGCGCCTGGACGCGCTGCGCCTGATCGTCGTCACTCACCAGTAACGGAACGCAATGATGGCGATGGAAAACTACAATCCGCCGCAGGATCCCTGGCTGGTTATCCTGTATCAGGATGAGCACATTATGGTGGTCAACAAGCCCAGCGGCTTGTTGTCCGTCCCGGGGAGGCTTGAGGAGCATAAAGACAGCGTGATGACGCGCATTCAGCGCGACTTCCCGCAGGCCGAATCGGTGCACCGTCTGGATATGGCGACCAGCGGCGTGATTGTGGTGGCGCTGAATAAGGCCGCAGAGCGTGAACTGAAACGTCAGTTCCGCGAGCGCGAGCCGAAAAAACAGTACGTCGCCCGCGTCTGGGGGCATCCGCAGCCTGCTGAAGGTCTGGTGGATTTACCGCTGATTTGCGACTGGCCGAACCGGCCAAAGCAGAAGGTGTGTTACGAAACCGGTAAAGCGGCGCAAACCGAGTATGAAGTGCTGGAGTATGCGGATGATAACACCGCCCGCGTGCGCCTGAAGCCGATTACCGGGCGTTCGCACCAGTTGCGCGTGCATATGCTGGCATTGGGTCACCCGATCCTCGGCGACCGCTTCTACGCGACGCCGGAGGCGCTGGCGCTAGCGCCGCGCCTGCTGCTGCATGCCGAGATGCTCACCATTACCCATCCCGCCTACGGCAACGCGATGACCTTCCGCGCGCCGGTCGACTTTTAAATCCTGAGCCAGACGCCCCCGGTAGCGCCTCGCCGCCGGGGAAATCTTTCGCACTAACGCGATTAATCGCGGGCGAACCACGCATCAATCATCTGCTCAACGCGAGCGACAACCTGTTCGCTGTCGTGACGGCGGCTGCGCGCGCAGGCATGAGCCGGCTCATCGCAGAGCAGGCAGCTACGCATCGCTTCGCCCTGCGCCTGGCGGCTAATCAATCCGGCCTGCGGACAAATGACGTCGATATCCCACAGGCGGCCCAGGGGATGGTTCTGTTCCAGTTCGCTGCATAACGCTTTAATGTCTTCTGCGGAGTGCTCAACGCACCACATCGCTTCCGGCCCGGTCGGCAGCCACAACACCTGGCGGTCCAGCGTTTTCCAGCGCTGTTGCCACAGCAGCTGGTCGCAGGCCTGGAGCGCGACGCCCATCATATTACGATAGCGAATGCTGTCTTTTACCGCGCCTGGCGTCACCAGGGTGAGAGAAATAACCGGTTGCTGATAATGGTTGAGCCAGTCTTGTTGACGGGCTGCGCGCTGCTCTTTCGCCGCCAGCAGATTTTTCATGCTGACGCCCGCCCGGGCGGGAGTATGCACTGACATTCTTTCCTCTCCTTTAATAATGAAAATGACAGCGCGGGGCTGCCGCCGTTATCGCGGATAACGCTGCCTATTGTATCGCTAATTGCACAGAATTTAGGACACAGGACCAAGAAATTTTCTTCGTCCTGTGGAGGGAAATGGCAGTTTTTACCGTTAGCGCAGCGTTAAATCATGCCAGGAAATGACTCAGGAACAGCAGGCCTAACGATACATTAATCGCCCCGCCAATACGGGTAGCTATCTGGGCGAACGGCATCAGATTCATGCGGTTGCCGGAAGTCAGGATAGCGACGTCGCCGGTACCGCCCTGCCCGCTCTGACAGCAGGAGACAATCGCCACGTCGACCGGGTGCATGCCAATCTTTTTGCCGACAAAGAATCCGGTCGCCACCAGCGCCGAAACGGTGCAGACAATCACCAGCAGATTCGTCAGGGTGAAAGCGTTAACCAACTCCTGCCACGGCGTAATCGCCACGCCGACGGCAAACAGAATCGGATAAGTTACGGCGGTACGGAAGAATTTGTACACCATTTGGGAGCCTTCCTGCAGGCGCGGCGAAACCCCGTTCGCCAGCTTCAGCAGTACCGCCAGGAACAACATTCCAACCGGCGCCGGCAGGCCAATCAATTTGTGGCCCAGCATACCCATCATGTACAGCAGCACCGCCAGTAGCGCGCCGGAAGCCAGCGTCGCCATATCCGCTTTACCGCTAAAGCCTTCGCTCTCGCTCTCAGTACGGGTTTCATTGCTGCGGTTCGGCATCAGTTGGCCTTCGCCTGTCAGATGCGGGAAGCGTTTGCCCAGTTGGTTCAGGCAACCGGCGATCACAATCGCCGTCAGGCTGCCCAGCATTACCATCGGCAGTACGCGGCCCAGCGCGACGCCCTGATCCATATGCATCAGCGCGGCATAGCCAATCGACAGCGGGATCGCCCCTTCGCCCACGCCGCCGGCCATGATCGGCAGGACGATAAAGAAGAAGACCTGGAACGGGTCCATGCCCAGCAGGTAACCCACGCCGACGCCCACCAGCATGCCGACCACTTCGCCGCACAGCATCGGGAAGAAGATCTTCAGGAAGCCCTGAATCAGCGTGGTGCGGTTCATGCTCATAATGCTGCCGACGATAATGCAGCAGATATAGAGATAAAGAATGTTGGTTGATTTATAGAATTTGGTGGTGGATTCCACCACCACGTCCGGTAGCAGGCCGTAATGGACCAGCGCGGAAGGGATAAAGGTGGCGCAAATCGCCGCTGCGCCGAGTTTGCCCAGTACCGGCAGACGCTTGCCGAACTCGCCGCAGGCAAAGCCGAAAAAGGCCAGCGTCGCGACCATCACCACGATATCGCTCGGCAGCTTGCCGCCGAGGCAATCCAGCGCAATTAAGCCGCCGGCGAGTAAAAATAGCGGCAGCGGAATAATCCCCACTTTCCAGCTATCCATGACGTGCCACCAGCGCTGCTTCAGCGAGGCTTGCGGTTTGTTGATCGGTTCGAGGGTTGCAGAGAATGCATTGTCTGTGGTGCTCATAAATTCAGCCCTGTAGTTATTATTCATTTTCAGGGTAAAGGGCCGGGCGCGCGGTTAATGTGAGAGGGGGCAACGATATCGTTATCGGCCAGA
>CABUCP010000107.1 GCA_902490055.1 uncultured Klebsiella sp.
TGCTTAGGATCACTCATTGGGCTGTTCCTCACTCAGAGCATTCAAAATAGGGTTAATCAAGTGTTCAACACGAAGGGCGTACTGCCCGTTTAGGGTGCCATATTGGCTGGTCAGCACCGGCACGCCGTCGACATGGGCGATAATGCGATCCGGTTTATCAATCGGTAAAACGTCGCCGGGCTGCAGCTTAAGAATTTTCGATAAGCGCATCGGGATATCGACGAAGTTGGCAATCAGCTCAAGCTCAGAGTGCTGCACCTGCTTGACCAGCGTTTCACGCCACTGGCTATCTTCCTGGCGGGAATTCTCCAGCGGCGGGTTGGTCAGCAGTTCGCGCAGCGGTTCGATCATGGCGAAAGGAATGCAGATGTTGAATTCGCCGCTCAGCGCGCCGATCTCCACCTGGAACGGTGTGGTCACCACGATATCGTTCGGCGAGGTGGTGATGTTGGTGAATTTGACCTGCATTTCCGCGCGCACGTATTCGACGTCGATCTTATAGATCGCGCTCCACGCGTCGCCGTAGGCGTCCAGCGCCAGGCGCAGCATGCGTTTAATGACCCGCTGCTCGGTTGGCGTAAACTCGCGCCCCTCGACCTTGGTCGGGAAACGACCGTCGCCGCCGAACAGGTTATCGACGGCGATAAACACCAGGCTCGGCGCGAAGACGAACAGCGCGGTGCCGCGCAGCGGATTCAGGTGCACCAGGTTGAGATTGGTCGGCACCGGCAGGTTGCGGGCAAATTCGTGGTACGGCTGAATTTTAATTGGCCCGACGGTAATGTCCGGGCTGCGGCGCAGGAGGTTGAATAACCCCATGCGGAACTGCCGGGCAAAACGTTCGTTTATGATTTCCAGCGCCTGCAGGCGTTCGCGTACTACGCGGCGCTGGGTCGTCGGATCGTAAGGCTTGACCTCGCTCTCTTTACCGCCGACAACCGTTTCGGGCTCGTCGCCCGTGCTGTCGCCGTTGAGTAAGGCGTCGATCTCTGCCTGTGAAAGAATGCTATCGCCCATGGTGATTACCGCAGTATGAAGGCAGTGAACAGCACGTCGCTGACCACCTGCTTCGGTTGTCCCTTAACCAGCGGCGCGCTCAGCGCCTCTTTGATCTGCGCGACCAACTGCTGTTTACCCTGTTCATTGGCCAGATGACCGGCCTCTTGACGCGAGAGCAGCATCAGCAGGCGGCTGCGCACCTCCGGCAGAAAATCATTAAGCTGACGACGAGTGGCTTCATCCGGCAGGCGCAGCGTCAGGCCGATATACAGTACGCGGTCCGGATCGTTATCCGGGGTCACCAGATTGACGGTGAAGGTATCCAGCGGCATAAACACCGGCGGCGCGGGCGGTTTTTCCTTCTCGATAGCCGTTTGCGTGCCGCCGTCGCGTTGTTGCAGCAGCCACCAGCTATAGCCGGCAGCGGCGCAGGCGGCCACGGCAACGATCGTCAGCAGGATGATCAATAAAGGGCGTTTGGGCGCGGTTGCCGGGAGGGAGTTTTGAGACATAGCCAAATCAAATTCCTGTTGTTCCACGCGCGGCGGGGCCGCACGTATGACATGTAAAGGTATTATCGCGGCTAAATTGTTAGCCAATAGCCGGAATAAACGCGCAAATGAGGGCCAGATTGGCCGTTTGCCGCGCCTCAGGCGAAAATATCGACACCGTTGACGTGGCTTACCATTCGCTGTATTGCCGCCGGGGCGCTGAGGCTGTCAACCGACGCGGCGTCGCTACCGCCGTGGCGCTCGGCATAGCTGCCGCGGCCTTCTCCGTTGCCGCCTTGCTGCTGCCACTGAGGCGTTGCCTCGCCGCCGACGCTGCTCTGCCCGAGATTTATCCCACTCTCCGCCAGCGCGTGGCGCAGCTGCGGCATTGCCGCTTCTACCGCCGCGCGTACCTGGCCGTGGGCGGAGGCGATGTGCAACTGCGCCTGTTTATCATCCAGTTGTAAGGTTATCTGCAGCGCGCCAAGCTCCTGCGGATGCAAGCGCAGTTCAGCGCTCTGCTGGCCGTTACGATGGAACATCAGCACCTGCTGGCTTAGCGCCTGTTGCCACTCCGGGCTACCGAGCTGGGCGTTCAGCTGTGGCGTTGGCGGGGCGGTTACCAGCGCGCTGGCAGGCGTTGCGCTCTGGCTGGGGCTGACGGCCGCAAAAGCGACAACGGCGGGCTGAAGTGGGGAATTCTCCGCCTGGCGTTCGCCTGCGGCGTGCGGCGGCGCGTTATCCGGCTGTGGAATAGAAGATGGGAGATGTTGCCCGGCGAGGGCCTCCGGCTGCGGCTTAGCCTGCGGGTCATTTCCCGGCAGGTTTACGCCAGGCTTATTATCTCCGCTGCTGACGCTGAGCGCAGTTTCATCGGCGGTGAGCGCTGGTTGTTTAACCTGTGGTAGGGCGCTCTGCTGCGGCTGGGCGGTTATCACCGCCGGCAGCATGGCATACAGCGCCTGCAGCGTCGCCGGGTCCAGCGTTTGCGCATCGTCGAGCGGCGGCGCCTCAGGGCGATCGTCATCTTTTATCACGGCGCTTGTGACGGCATTTTCCGTCGCTTGCGGCAGCGGGTTGGCCAGCAGCGCGCCGCGTTCGCCGAGAGCGGCCAGCAGTTGGTTAAGCTGGTTGCGGCTCAGCGGCGGGGCGCTTTCACCATCAACGCTCAGCGCCGCGGGCGACAGTTTGCCGCTTTCCGTCGGAGTAAAGCGCGCGCCGAGCAGTTGCGCAAAAGCGGACGACAGCTGAACGCCGTCGAGCGCCAGATCCGCCAGGGCGCTGGCGTCGCCGGGCAGGCTAAGGGTGGGTAAAGCATTGAGATTCATGAAGCGGTATTCCTTTGGGTACGGCGTTGCGCGAACTCATCCATCAATTTTTGATTGCGTTTATTTTCCAACTGCAGCTCGGCATTTTGCGCGCGCGCCTGCAGGGTATCGTAGGCATTCAGCCGCTGCTGGTGGTCCTGCCACTGTTGCACGGCGTGTTCCACCTTTTGCCCCCACTGCAGCAGCTGCTGGCGCTGCTGTTCAATAGCCTGTTCGAGGGTGGCGATAAACTGCTGATAGTTTTGCCAGCGCGAGCTTTCCATACCGTCGGAAAGGGTGCTATTGAGCTTCTGTCGGTACTCATCCTGATAGTTGAGCAGCATCGTCAGCTGTTGCTCGGCGGCCTGCTGCGCCTGACGCGCCTGGCCCAGCCGCTGCGCCGCCTGTTCGACGGCCTCCTGCGCCAGGTTGCGCAGGGTTATCAAGGGGGATTGTGCTTTCATCGCGGTGTCTCTCCGATGATGTTAAACAATCAGCTGCTGTAGCTGCTGGCAGGCTTCGTCATAGCCGCAGCGCTCGAAAATACCCTGCTGCAGATAAGCCTCCATTTGCGGATACAGGGTGATGGCCTTATCCAGCAGTGGGTCGCTACCGGCAGCATAGGCGCCGACGCTAATCAAATCGCGGTTGCGCTGGAAGCTGGCCAGCATCTGCTTGAAGTTACGCACCCGGCGATAGTGTTCGTCGTCGATAAGCGACGTCATCGCGCGGCTAATCGAGGCTTCAATGTCGATGGCCGGGTAGTGGCCGGCTTCCGCCAGCCGCCTGGAGAGCACCACGTGGCCGTCGAGGATCGCGCGCGCTGAATCGGCAATCGGATCCTGCTGATCGTCGCCCTCGGTGAGGACGGTATAGAAGGCGGTGATTGAACCGCCGCCGCTGATACCGTTACCTGCGCGTTCAACCAGCGCCGGCAGTTTGGCGAAGACCGACGGCGGATAGCCTTTGGTGGCCGGCGGTTCGCCGATCGCCAGGGCGATTTCACGCTGCGCCATCGCATAGCGGGTAAGGGAATCCATGATCAGCAGCACGTGCTGGCCGCGATCGCGAAAATCCTCGGCGATGCGGGTGGCGTAGGCGGCGCCCTGCATCCGCAACAGCGGCGACACGTCCGCCGGGGCGGCGATCACCACCGAACGCGCGCGGCCTTCGGCGCCGAGAATATTCTCGATGAAGTCTTTGACTTCACGACCGCGTTCGCCAATCAGGCCGACGACAATCACGTCCGCCTGGGTGTAGCGCGCCATCATACCGAGCAGCACGCTTTTACCGACGCCGGATCCGGCGAACAGCCCCATTCGCTGGCCGCGGCCGACGGTCAGCAGGCCGTTAATGGTGCGCACGCCGACGTCCAGCACCTGCTCGATAGGGGTACGCTGCAGCGGGTTGAACGGGGCGGTAGTGAGCGGCGCGCGGTAGCCGGTTTCCGGCGCAGGTAGACCATCGAGCGGTTTGGCGCCGCCATCGAGCACCCGGCCCAGCAGCGCAGACCCTAAGGGTAGCTGTTTGCCTGCATGCTGGCCTTCCGGGGCGCTGCGGGCGTAAACCCGCGCTCCCGGCACAATGCCTTCAACCTCTTCAAGCGGCATCAGGTACAGCCGCTGATCGTTAAAGCCGACCACTTCGCTTTCCACCTCCTGCACGCCGCCGCCGCCGTCGCGCTCGATAATGCAGGTCGCGCCGAGCGGCAACTGCAGGCCGGTGGCCTCCAGCACCAGCCCGGTGGCGCGGGTCAGCCGACCGTAGCGGCGCACGGTCGGCGTACGGGCGATACGCTGCTCCAGCGTCTCAAGCGCATTCAGCCAGCGGCCAAGACGAGCGGTCATTACAGTTCTCCCGGCGCGGCGAGGCGGCACAGTTCGTGCCAGCGGGTGGCAAGACTGGCATCGAGATCGCCTTCCTCGGCGCTGACCTTACAACCGCCGGGATGCAGATCGCCATCCGCCAGTAGCCGCCAGCCGTGCAGGCTGAGGGTAGTGCCTAACTGCTGTTCAACGCGTTGATAATCCTGCGGATGTACGCGCAATTGCGGCTTGCCGTTGAACATCGGCTCCTGCTGGATCAGCTGTTGGATCTGCGCGAGCAGGGCGGTGCCGTCGCAGACCGGCGGCTGGCCGAGCACCTGTTTCGCGGCGGTTAGCGCCAGCTGCATCAGGCGCGAGGCGATCACCGTGTCGAGCGCGTCGAGGGTGTGCTGAAACTCGCTCACCAATTGCTGCCAGTGGGCGGTCAGCGGCTGCTGCTGCTGTTGCGCTTCCAGTAGCCCCTGCTGGCGGCCTTCCTCCAGCCCGCTCTGATAACCGGCTTCATAGCCTTTTTGCTGGCCGTCGGCATAGCCGGACTGCTGGCCCTGCTGTTCGGCCTGCAGGCGCAGGGCGGCAAGCTGCTGCTGTAGCTCGGCCTGAGCATCGGGCTGTAGCGCGTCGTTATCCACGGCCGGTAGCGGCGGTGCAAATTCCGCACGCGGGTCGCCGAGGTCATTGAGCGACCACGGCTGCCAGGGCAGGGTATTAATGCGATCAGACATAGGTGTCCTCGCCGCCGCCGATAATCATCTCGCCGCTCTCCGCCAGCCGTCTTACCACCAGCAGGATCGCTTTCTGTTCGTTTTCCACCTGCGACATCCGCACCGGTCCGCGGTTGGCGAGATCGTCGCGTAGAATGTCGGCGGCGCGCTGCGACATATTTTTGAGGAACTTCTCGCGCAGCGGCTGCTCGGCGCTCTTCAGGGCGATCAGCAGCGATTCGCTGTCCACTTCCTGCAGCAGGCGCTGGATACTGCGGTCGTCGACCTCGACCAGGTTTTCGAACAAGAACATTTCGTCGATGATTTTCTGCGCCAGCTCGCCGTCGTAGTCACGCATCGCGCCAATAACAGCCTCTTCCTGCTGGGTTTTCATCAGGTTGATAATCTCGGCGGCGGTACGCACCCCGCCCATTTTGCTGCGCTTGAGGTTCTGGCCGTCGAGCAGGTTGTTGAGCACCTCGGTCAGTTCCGCCAGCGCCGCCGGCTGCACGCCGCCGAAGGTAGCGATGCGCAGCATCACATCGTTGCGCAGGCGCTCGTCAAACTGCGCCAGAATATCCGCCGCCTGGCCGCGTTTAAGATGCACCAGAATCGTGGCGATGATTTGCGGATGTTCGTCGCGGATCAGGTCGGCGGCGCTCTGCGGCTCCATAAAGTTGAGCGTTTCCATCCCGGAAGTGGTCTCGCGGGATTCGAGAATATCCTCCAGCAGGCTGGCGGCGCGCTCTTCGCCAAGCGCTTTTACCAGCACCGAGCGCAGGTAGTCGCTGGCGTTGACGCTCAGCGCGGCGAACTGTTCGGCGTCGTCTTCAAATTCAGACAAGATCTCGCCGAGCTGCTTATGCGAGACCTGGCTCATGCCGGCCATGGTGCCGCTCAGTAACTGGACTTCGCGGGAGGAGAGGTGCTTGAGTACCTCCGCCGCGCGGTCTTCCCCCAGCGTCATCAGTAAAATGGCGCTTTTATCGGTTCCGGTCAGGCTCATAGTTCGTTACTCATCCATTGGCGGATTACCAGAGCGACCACGCGCGGGTCTTTTTCCGCCAGTTCGCGGATCCGCTGGCTCTGGACTTCTGCGCTGACGCGCTGCTGCGATTTCCGCCGCAGCGCCAGCTCCTCGTTGCTGGGTTTATGGCTGTCGCCCGGTTTTGCAGCCGGGACATTGGCGGCGGTGATGGCGGCACGCTGGGCGGCCTGGCGTTGCTGCAGCTGCGGTTTAACCAGCTTGCGCCACAGTAGCCAGCCAACCAGCAGCACCAGCAGATAGCGGCCTAGTTCGATCAGCAAATCGATAAACGCCTGGCTCTGCCAGAACGGTAGTTCGCCGCCGCTCATCTGGTTGTCGGTAAACGGCGTATTGACCACCTGCAGGCTATCGCCGCGGGTGCTGGAGTAGCCCATCGCTTCACGTACCAGCGCTTCAATCTGCGCCAGCTGTTCTTTGCTCATCGGCTGCGCTTTACCGTCGGCATTGAGACTGTAGTTGACCACCACGGCAACCGACAGACGTTCGACCGTTCCGGCTTTCTGCTGGGTATGGCGAATGGTGCGATCGAGTTCGTAGTTGGTGGTGGCATCGCGGCGGGTGCTTAACGGGCCGCTGTTGGCCGCGGTGCTGCGGGTGTTGGTCGAATTATTGGCGGCCGGTTTGGCGGTTTCAATCGGCGCGGTAGCCGGCGCGCTGGGTTGATTGGACAATGCCCCCGGAACGCCGCCGACCTGCGGTCCACCGATTTGTTCGTTGCTGCTGGTTTGCTGCGAACGAATTGCTGCCTTTTCCGGCTGCTGGTTCGGCTGATACTGCTCATCGGTCTGCTCGCGAGAGGCGTAATCAATCTGCGCCGTGACCTGGGCGCGGACGTTGGCGCTGCCGACCACCGGCGCGAGGATGGTTTCAATGCGTCGCTGATAGCCGCTTTCCACTTCGCTGGCGTATTTCAGTTGTGAAGCGTTGAGATCGCGACCAGTGCCGTCGGATTGGGTCAGCAGACGTCCGGCCTGATCGACCACGGTAACGTTGCCGGCCGGTAAACCGGCGACGCTGCTTGAGACCATATAGACGATAGCGTTGATCTGGCCATCATCCAGCGCGCGCCCAGGCTGAAGCGTCAGGGTAACCGAAGCCGAAGGGGATTTTTGTTCGCGGACAAATAGCGATGGCTTTGGCAGCGCCAGATGCACGCGAGCGTTCTGCACCGGCCCCAGCGATTCAATGGTGCGCGACAGTTCGCCTTCGAGGGCGCGCTGATAGTTAATCTGTTCGCTGAACTGGCTGATGCCGAATTTTTCCTGATCGAGCAGTTCGAAACCGACGGCACCGCCCTTCGGCAGCCCCTGCTGCGCCAGACGCAGGCGGGTTTCATGCACTTTATCTGCCGGGATCATCAGCGCCGCGCCGTTTTCGGCGAAGCGGTAGGGGATATTCATTTGCGTCAGTTGGGTGACGATAGCGCCGCCGTCGCGATCGCTGAGATTGCTGTACAGCACCCGATAATCGGGGCTTTTCGCCCACAGCAATAGCGCGACGATAATGGCGATAGCGGCGGAGGCGGCGACCAGCAGCGGAATCTTTGGATTAGCGCGCAGACGGCTCCAGATGGCCTGCAGGCCGTTGTCGCGGCTGTCGCCGGCGGATAACGAGGCACTCATGGTAGGCGGTATCCTTCGCAGGCGTTCAGGCAACGGCGCGCGCTGGCGCGCTGGTGAACGGTATGGATAGCGTTATGTGACAAAACAGACTCCCTGATACACATCTTTTCTCAATAGCGACGCTCCCATTTCTGGGCAGGCCATTATTCGTCTTATCAGATGATTCTGATTGCCCGATAAGCCGGGTTTTTTGCAGCTAATTACCCGCTTTAAGCAAAAAACGCTGTGTTAGGGTGTGCAGCATTGGCGAAGTGCAGGGCGAAATGGCGCCTGGCGCCTGGCGAACACGACACTATTGAGGAACAGATGGCGATTCAGGGTATTGAAGGCGTGCTGCAGCAGATGCAGACCATGGCGATTCAGGCAGGAAACAGCGGGCGCAATAGCGCCGCGCCGGGGGTGAGTTTCGCCAGTGAATTAACCGCCGCGCTCGGCAAAATCAGCGATACCCAGCAGGCCGCGCGTAAGCAGGCGCAGAATTTCGAGCTAGGCGTGCCGGGCATCAGCCTCAATGACGTGATGGTTGACCTGCAAAAATCTTCGGTCTCGCTACAGATGGGCGTGCAGGTGCGTAATAAGCTGGTGGCGGCCTATCAGGACA
>CABUCP010000108.1 GCA_902490055.1 uncultured Klebsiella sp.
GCAGAACAGGCTTGTTCATTTATTATGCGCAGCGAATCACGGACTGATGTTGTAAATACCTTGATGATGGCGCGAGCCTGCTGAAGGGTATCAACGCTGACGCTATGCAGCGCGAAGTTTGTTAATGATGAGGTCCGTGAATGCCCCGCAGTTTATGGTTCAAAGTTCTTGTTGTATTGGTCGCCCTCTGGGCGCCGTTAAGTCAGGCAGACACCGGATGGCAACCCATTCAGGAAACCATCCGTAAAAGTGAAAAAGATCCCCGTCAGTATCAGGCCATTCGCCTGCAAAACGGTATGGTCGTGCTGCTGGTATCCGATCCGCAGGCGGTGAAATCACTGTCGGCGCTGGTGGTGCCGGTAGGGTCATTGCAGGATCCGGCCGATCACCAGGGGCTGGCGCACTATCTTGAGCACATGACCTTAATGGGCTCGCAGAAATACCCGCAGCCTGACAGCCTTGCTGAATTCCTCAAAATGCACGGCGGCAGCCATAACGCCAGTACCGCGCCTTATCGCACCGCGTTCTACCTTGAAGTGGAAAATGATGCTCTCAACGGGGCGGTCGATCGCCTGGCTGACGCGATTGCCGCACCGCTGCTGGATAAAAAATACGCCGAACGCGAGCGGAATGCGGTCAACGCTGAGCTGACCATGGCGCGGAGCCGCGACGGAATGCGCATGGCGCAGGTGAGCGCTGAAACCATCAACCCGGCGCACCCGGCTTCGCAATTCTCCGGCGGCAACCTCGAAACCCTGAGCGATAAGCCCGGCAGCCCGGTGCTTGATGCGCTGCACGCTTTCCGCGACCGATGGTATTCCGCTAATCTGATGAAAGCGGTCATCTACAGCAATAAGCCGCTGCCTGAACTGGCAAGCATGGCCGCCGCGACCTACGGGCGAGTGCCGAATCATGACATCAGCAAGCCGGAAATTACCGTACCGGTAGTGACCGATGCGCAAAAAGGTATTGTGATCCACTACGTGCCGGCAATGCCGCGTAAAGTCCTGCGTGTTGAATTCCGTATCGATAACAACAGCGACCAGTTCCGTAGCAAGACCGATGAGCTGGTGACCTACATGATCGGCAACCGCAGCCCGGGCACCCTGTCTGACTGGTTGCAAAAGCAGGGGCTGGCGGAAGGCATCCGTGCGGATTCCGATCCGGCCGTCAACGGCAACAGCGGCGTGCTGGCGATCTCCGCGACCCTGACCGATAAAGGCCTGGCCCACCGTGATAAAGTCGCGGCGGCGATATTCAGCTACCTGAATCTGCTGCGCACTCAGGGTATCGATAAGCGCTACTTCGATGAATTAGCCCACGTGCTGGCGCTCGATTTCCGCTATCCGTCGATTAACCGCGATATGGATTATGTGGAGTGGTTGGCCGATACCATGATTCGTGTACCGGTTGAGCACGTGCTGGACGTGGTAAATATTGCCGACCGTTATGACGAACAGGCAATCAAAGACCGCCTGGCGATGATGACGCCGCAAAACGCTCGCATCTGGTACATAAGCCCAGGTGAGCCGCACAACAAAACTGCCTATTTCGTCAATGCGCCTTATCAGGTCGACAAAATAAGCGCCCGGACCTTCACCGACTGGCAGCAAAAATCTGCGGCTATTAAGCTACAGCTGCCGGCGCTGAATCCCTACATTCCGGACGATTTCACGCTGATTAAGCGCGATAAGGCGTACCCGCATCCGGAACTTATCGTTGATGAGCCGGCGCTACGCGTGGTGTATGCGCCGAGCCAGTATTTTGCAAGCGAACCAAAGGCCGATATCTCTCTGGTACTGCGTAACCCGCAGGCAATGGACAGCGCGCGCCGGCAGGTGATGTTTGCGTTGAATGATTATCTCGCCGGTATTGCGCTCGACCAGCTCAGCAATCAGGCTGCAGTGGGCGGAATCAGCTTCTCGACCGGCGCCAACAACGGCCTGATGGTCAACGCTAACGGCTATACCCAGCACCTGCCGCAGCTGTTTACCGCTCTGCTGGACGGCTACTTCAGCTATACGCCGACCGAAGAGCAGCTTGAGCAGGCCAAATCCTGGTATGCCCAGATGATGGATTCCGCCGACAAAGGCAAGGCTTACGATCAGGCGATTATGCCGATTCAGATGCTGTCGCAGGTGCCGTACTTCGAACGTAAAACTCGGCGTGATTTACTGCCGTCGATCACCCTGAAAGAGGTGATTAACTACCGTGATAATCTGAAGGCCAAAGGGCGTCCGGAACTGCTGGTCGTTGGCAACATGAGCGCGCAACAGTCCAGCGAACTTGCCCGCCAGATTCAAAAACAGCTGGGCGCTGACGGTAACGAATGGTGTCGCAACAAAGACGTTCTGGTCGACAGCAAGCAGTTGGCGATGTTTGAAAAAGCCGGCAGCAGCACCGACTCCGCTCTGGCAGCGGTATTTGCGCCGCCGAACGTCGATGAATACAGCAGCATGGCCGCCAGTTCCCTGCTGGGGCAAATCGTCCAGCCGTGGTTCTACAACCAGCTGCGTACCGAAGAGCAACTGGGTTATGCGGTATTCGCCTTCTCGATGAACGTCGGCCGTCAATGGGGGATGGGCTTCCTGCTACAGAGCAGCGATAAACAGCCGGCCTTCCTCTGGCAGCGCTTCCAGGCCTTCTTCCCAACGGCGGAAGCCAAACTACGGGCGATGAAGCCGGAAGAGTTCGCTCAGATCCAGCAGGCGGTTATCAGCCAGATGCTGCAGGCGCCGCAGACGTTGGGCGAAGAAGCATCAAAGCTGAGCAAAGATTTCGATCGCGGTAATATGCGCTTCGATTCACGTGATAAAGTAGTGGCTCAGATTAAACTGCTGACGCCGCAAAAGCTTGCCGACTTCTTCCATCAGACGGTGGTGGATCCGCAAGGCATGGCACTGTTATCCCAGGTTTCCGGCAGCCAGAACGGCAAGGCGGAATACGCCGCCCCTGAAGGCGGCAAGGTATGGGAAAGCGTCAGCGCATTGCAGAAATCCTTACCCCTGATGCGAGAGAATGAATGACCGAAACCGCAGAGTCTCTTGACCCACTACGCTTGCCCCTGACGGGCGAGCGGTTGATAGAAGCCTCCGCGGGCACCGGAAAAACCTTTACCATCGCCGCGCTCTATTTGCGGCTGCTGCTGGGCTTGGGCGGGGAGTCCGCCTATCCCCGGCCGGTCAGCGTGGAAGAGCTGCTGGTAGTGACCTTTACTGAAGCGGCGACGGAAGAGCTGCGCGGGCGCATCCGCAGCAATATTCATGAACTGCGCATCGCCTGTCTGCGTGAGAGTTCCAGTAATCCCCTGTATGCTTCTCTGCTCGCGGAAATCGCTGACAAAAACCAGGCGGCGCAAACGCTGATGCTGGCGGAACGGCAGATGGACGAAGCCGCCGTCTTTACCATCCACGGCTTCTGTCAGCGGATGCTGAGCCTTAACGCCTTCGAATCCGGCATGCTCTTTGAACAGCAGCTCATCGAAGATGAATCCCGCCTGCGCTATCAAGCCTGCGCCGACTTCTGGCGCCGCCACTGTTACCCGTTGCCGCGCGATATTGCCGCAGTCATTCATGAACAGTGGAAAGGGCCGCGCGATCTGCTCAAGGCGATCGACCGCTGGTTGCAGGGCGAAGCGCCGCAGCTAAAATCGCCGCCGCCTGCAGAAGAGACGCTCGCCGAGCGCCATCAACAAATCCTGCAGCGAATCAATACGCTGAAGCAGCAGTGGCGGGAGCAGGTTGGCGAAATTGAAAGCGTGCTGGAAAGCTCGGGCCTCGACCGACGTAAGTTCAACCGCGGTAATCAGGGGAAATGGATCGACAAGGTTAGCGCCTGGGCGCAGGAAGAAACCCTGAGCTATCAGCTCCCCGATGCGCTGGAAAAATTCTCGCAGCCGTTTCTTATTGAGCGCACCAAAGACGGCGGCGAACCGCCGCTGCATCCGCTATTCAGTGCGGTAGAGGCGCTGCTTGCGTCGCCGCTCACCTTAAACGACCTGGTTATCGCCAGGGCGATGGTGGAGATCCGCGAAGCGGTTGCCCGTGAGAAACGCCGCCGCGGCGAGCTGGGCTTTGACGATATGCTTAGCCGACTGGACGACGCGTTACGCGGAGACAGCGGTGAAGCGCTGGCCAGCGCCATTCGCCAGCGCTTCCCGGTGGCGATGATCGATGAATTCCAGGATACCGACCCGCAGCAGTATCGTATTTTCCGCCGCATTTGGCGTAAACAACCGGATACGGCGCTGCTGCTGATTGGCGACCCGAAACAGGCGATTTACGCCTTCCGCGGCGCCGACATATTCACCTACATGAAGGCGCGCGGCGACGTTGCCGCCCACTATACGCTGGATACCAACTGGCGCTCGGCGCCGGGTATGGTAGAAAACGTTAACCGTCTGTTCAGCCTGAGTAATAACCCCTTTATGTTCCGGGAGATCCCGTTCCTGCCGGTAAAATCGGCGGCAAAGAACCAGGGATTGCGCTTTACCGTCGATGAGCAGGCGATCCCGGCGATGAACATGTGGTTAATGCCAGGCGAAGCCGTGGGCTCCGGGGATTATCAAACCTTTATGGCGCAGATCTGCGCGGCGCAGATCCGCGACTGGCTCAGCGCCGGTCAGCAGGGACGCGCGCTGCTGTGGCGCGGTGAGACGGCTGAACCGGTACGTGCATCCGATATCACCGTGCTGGTGCGTAACCGTCAGGAAGCGGCGCTAATCCGCGATGCGCTGCAGCTACTGGCGATCCCCTCGGTCTATCTTTCGAATCGCGACAGCGTCTTTGAAACCCCGGAAGCGCAGGAGTTGCTGTGGGTGTTGCAGGCCGTTCTGGCCCCGGAGCGTGAAAACACGCTGCGCAGCGCGCTGGCGACGGCCATGTTTGGCCTGAACGCGCAGGATATCGAAAATCTGAATCAGGATGAGCGGGCGTGGGATAACCTGGTTGAAGAGTTCAGCGAATACCGCCAGATCTGGCGCCAGCGCGGGGTGATGCCGATGCTGCGCGCGCTGATGGGAGCGCGGCATATCGCTGAAAACCTGCTGGCGACCCACGGCGGCGAGCGTCGGTTGACCGACATTCTGCATATCAGCGAGCTACTGCAAGAGGCGGCGAATCAGCTGGAGAGCGAGCATGCGCTGGTGCGCTGGCTGACGCAGCATATTGCTGAACCGGACAGCAACGCTTCCAGCCAGCAGATGCGCCTGGAAAGCGATAAGCATCTGGTGCAAATCGTCACTATCCATAAATCGAAAGGGCTGGAGTATCCGCTGGTCTGGCTGCCGTTTATTGCGCGTTTTCGCAAGCAGGACCAGGCTTTCTACCACGATCGCAACTCGTTTGCCGCGGTGCTCGACCTCGGGCAGGGAGAAACTAGCCTTGAGCTGGCGGAAGCCGAGCGCCTGGCGGAAGATCTGCGTCTGCTGTATGTGGCGCTAACCCGCGCGGTGTGGCATTGCAGCCTTGGCGTCGCGCCGTTAAGCACCCGGCGCAGCGATAAACCAGGCAACAGCGATTTTCATCACAGCGCCCTTGGCCGCCTGCTGCAGGACGGCGAGGCGATGGACGCGGCGGGTCTCGCCGCGCGGCTGCAAGCATTCTGCTGCGATGATATCGCGCTTTGCACGCCGACGACGCCAGACCAGACGCCGTGGCAGGCGCCAGAAAGCGCGCTGCCGCCGCTCTCGGCGCGAACGCTGGAGCGTCAGGTGACGGATGACTGGCGGGTAACCAGCTATTCCGGCCTGCAACAACATGGTTCCAGCGCCGGACAGGATTTACTACCGCGTCTTGATATTGATGCCGCGGGCGTCGGCGAAGTCGCGGAAGAACCACAGCTCACGCCGCATCAGTTTCCGCGCGGCGCTTCCCCGGGAACCTTCCTGCACAGCTTATTTGAAGACCTCGACTTCAGCCAGCCAGTACCGGTTGAGTGGATGGCGCAAAAGCTGCAGCTGCACGGTTTTGGCGAAGAGTGGGCGCCGGTGTTGAGCGAATGGCTGGACGGCGTGCTGCGAACGCGCCTGCCGGGGGCGGAAATCGCCCTGAATCAGCTTAGCGCGCGGGATAAACAGGTGGAAATGGCGTTCTACTTGCCGATTGAACGTCCCCTGGATCCGCTTCAGCTCGATGCGCTGATCCGTCAGTATGACCCGCTGTCGGTCGATACCCCGACGCTCGACTTCCGTCAGGTGCGCGGGATGCTGAAAGGCTTTATCGATCTGGTGTTTCGTCACGATGGCCGCTATTACCTGCTTGATTACAAATCCAACTGGCTGGGGGAAGATCGTGAAGCCTACACCCAGCAGGCGATGACTCAGGCGATGCGCCTGCATCGTTATGACCTGCAGTATCAGCTGTATAGCCTGGCGCTGCACCGTTATCTGCGCCACCGAATTGCCGACTACCACTATGAGCAGCACTTCGGCGGCGTTATTTATCTCTTTTTACGCGGCATGGACGGTCAGGAAGGCGGGCAGGGGATCTTCACCACCCGCCCGGCGCAGCCGTTGATTGACGGTCTCGATGCGCTATTTGCCGGCGTCACCCAGGAGGTGGACTCATGACCATGGATGAACTGCTGCTGGCCGCCGCCGAGCAGCGTCTGCTGCGGCCGCTGGACGTACAGTTTGCGCTGATGGTGGCGCAGGACGCGCCTCCGGCGGTGAAACTGGCCGCCGCGCTGCTGAGCCGGGATACCGGTGAAGGCCACGTTTGTTTGCCGCTGTCGCGTCTTAACAGCGAAGAGGCGTTAAGCGGTAAGGCCGGCGAGATACGCGACCAACTGCTGGCGCAGGCCGGTACGCCGGAAGACTGGCCTCAACTGCTGCTTGCTTCATCGGCGGTGAGTCGCGGCGAGGAGCCGACGCCGATGATTTTGTGCGGCGAACGGCTCTATCTGAACCGCATGTGGCATAACGAATTGACCGTCGCGCGCTTTTTTAATGAAGCGAATCGGGTGCTGGAGGTTGATGACGCGCGGCTAACGGCAGCGCTGAATGCCCTCTTCCCGGCGACGGACGATATCGACTGGCAAAAAGTCGCCGCCGCGGTGGCGCTGACCCGGCGTATTTCGGTGATTTCCGGCGGCCCCGGCACCGGTAAGACCACCACCGTTGCGAAACTGCTGGCGGCGTTGATTCAGATTAACGACAGCCCGCGCTGCCGTATCCGCCTGGCGGCGCCGACCGGGAAAGCGGCGGCGCGTCTGACCGAGTCGTTAGGAGCGGCGTTAAGAAAGCTGCCGCTTAGCGAGGAGCAGAAGACATTGATACCCGCCGATGCCAGTACGCTGCACCGTCTGCTGGGCGCGCAGCCCGGCAGCCAGCGCATGCGCTACCACGCCGGTAATCCACTGCACCTTGATGTGCTGGTGGTTGATGAAGCATCAATGATCGACCTGCCGATGATGTCGCGGCTGATTGATGCCTTGCCGGCGCACGGGCGGGTGATATTCCTCGGCGATCGCGACCAGCTTGCCTCGGTGGAAGCCGGAGCGGTGCTCGGTGACATCTGCGCGTGGGCGACTTCCGGCTATACCGCCGCACGGGCCGAAGAGCTATCACGGCTGACCGGTTTGCCGGTCCCGGCAGGCGATGGCCACATTGCCGGCGCGCTGCGCGATAGCCTGTGCCTGCTGCAAAAAAGCTACCGTTTCGGTAGCCACTCTGGTATCGGCAGCCTGGCGCGGGCGGTCAATGCCGGCGCTCGTGCCGAGGTAAAAGCGACGCTGCATAAGCCGTTCGACGATATCTTTCTTCAGCCGTTAAGCACCACCGAGGAGTATGAAGCGATGCTGGCGGCGGCGCAGGAAGGCTATGGTCGCTATCTGCAGCTGCGCCGCGAGCGGGCCGCGCCGGAGGATATGATTGCCGCCTTCGGCGAGTTTCAGCTACTGTGCGCGCTACGCGAGGGGCCGTATGGCGTGAGCGGCGTGAATGAGCAACTGGAGCAGATGCTGCACCGTAAGCGGGCGATTACGCTACCGCGCCACTCGCGTTGGTACGATGGCCGCCCGGTGATGATTTCACGTAACGACAGCGCGCTGGGGCTGTTTAACGGCGATATCGGCATTGCGCTGGAAAGAGAAGGCGAGCTGCGCGTGTGGTTCCCGATGCCCGATGGCACCATTAAATCGGTGCAGCCGAGCCGCCTGCCGGATCACGATACCGCCTGGGCGATGACGGTGCATAAGTCGCAAGGGTCGGAGTTCGATCATGCGGCGCTGATCTTGCCGGCACGCAGCGTGCCGCTGGTAACCCGCGAGCTGGTCTACACCGCGATAACCCGCGCCAAACGGCGCCTGTCGCTTTATGCCGACGAGCAGGTGCTGGCGCAGGCTATTGTGACGCGGACCGAGCGGCGCAGCGGCCTGGCGGAGATTTTTGCGCAGAATGGATAGCCCGGATAAGGCGTAAGCCGCTATCCGTGGGAGATCCCTGCAGGCGCTATGCTTAGCTGGGCTACGTTGCGATACCGTCGTGTAGATACTGTTATCGGTTTGCAACTTTTTAGTCTGAGAAAAGCGTTTACACTATGTCGCTTCAGAGGATATTGCGCTCCCGGTTAATTTTTCTGCAATATGTTTTCC